>JAHZJR010000142.1 GCA_022600805.1 Pseudomonadota bacterium | reverse complement strand
TATTATTAAAGAGTTAAAATAAAATAAAAATATAAAAATTAGCAACTAACAATAAAACAAATAACATACTATCACACTTAAATACTACAACAATATTAATCAAACATACTAAAGTTACATAATAAACTTTATCTGAAGTAATATCAAACCCTAAGAAAGAAATACCTTTTTGTACAGTTGGTACAACAGTTGGAACATCAAGCAATACAGGTGCTACTTGAGTAAAGATAACTAAGCCAAGTATTACAAAAATAATAACTCGTCTGTTTAAGGCAGCCATAGGGCTTTCTTTATTAGACTGTTCCCTAGCATCTTGAATAGACTGAGAACGAGCAGCAAAAGCATCTAGCATCTGTGTATGCTGTTCATGTTTAGCTTGCTGGTTAAGAGCAAACAACTTCATTAAGAAGCCGAAAGCAATGGGTAAGACGTTAGTCAGTAAGCTAATCACCACTTAACCTTATTAGCCCAGTAAGCTGCAGACATCATTCCTTTAGCTATGTTTTTACCATGTCTCGCTTTAAAAGACTTTCTTTTAGCTTTCATTTTAGCTGATTCACCTGCTTTAGGTTTACCAGCTGTTGAAGCGCCTTGCTCCCCAAAGCGTATAGTCTTTATCTTATCACCTTCTTTAGCTACAACAACATGTGACTTCGTAGGGTGTTTAGGGGTTCTCTTAGGTTTATTATAGCCTGAAACGCCTGCTCTCTTTAACCTTGAATCTTTTGTAAGCATACCCATTATTTATCCACCCTTAGTGATTTCCATATTTGGTCAATCTTCTTAGATTGTTCAGATATTAAAGTCTTAATCTCAGCAAGGTCAGACTTATGGTCAACCTTCAGAACATAATCTTTAGGCATATTAGTCTGACAGTTAGTCATGTTCTGCTCTAACTTGTTTACTGTGTCAGCTAGTCTGCTCATAAACCAACCTAGCATAGCTATGATAAGCCCTACTAGCGTTAGAAAAATATCTGATAGTTCCATTAATAATCCTTATTGGAATTTATATCTAATAATAACAATACCTGAACCGCCGCCGCCGCCGCCAGCCTTGTTACCACCACCACCGCCACCACAACCCGTATTGGCTGTACCGCTAGCACCAGTACGTGATTCAGAACCACCTTGACTACCGCCACCGCCGCCATAAGCACGCGTCACCGAAGAACCTGTGATAGACGAAGCTTTACCGTTTCCACCACCACAAGCTGATTGAGGTGATGAACAGCCACCTGAACCTGATGCGTTGCTACCTTGTCCGTTAGCGCCACCACCACAACCACCTGAGTTGCTACTTCCTGAGCCACCATTATAACCTTGACCAGAAGTACCACTACCGCCTGAGCCACCAGCAGCAGCGCTTCCTCCTCCTGAGCCGCCATTCTTTCCTTTAGGGGTGTGGTTACGACTACCACCACCACCACCGCCAATACTTGTTACAGTATGAAAAGATGAATTTGAGCCGCTATATGATACTGTACTATGACTAATAGCAGCGCCTCCACCTCCAACAGTTACAGAGTAAGATGTGCTACTAAGTGTAAGTCCTGTAGAAGCTAAGTAACCACCTGCTCCACCACCACCTGCGCCATAAGACGAACTAGGTGACCTAGAGCCTGAGCCACCACCACCACCACCTGCAATACATAGATATTCAACACTAGACCCTTGGTTACCAGCGTCTGACACAATAAATGCACCTGAACCAGTGAATGTGTGAATCTTATAGTCACCATCAGTTGTTACTGTACCGCCAGTAGCTGACATATAAACAATACCTGTCCAGATATTAGTTCCATTTAACTCTATAAAGTTAACACTTGAACCGTCTACAGTTACTGAGTTAATGCTAGATAAATTAATATTTTGTGTAGGCATTCTAAGTAGTAATTGTTAAGGTATCACCTGATACTGAAAAAGTAGCACCAATAGCACCTTGAGAACCAGTAGCGCCTTGCGGACCAGTGGCACCCTGTGGACCAGTAGCACCAGTAGCACCAGTAGCGCCAGTAGCACCAGTTGGTCCTATTAGTTGCGATACTACAGAAGCGTTTAAAGTACCACAATTAGATAAGTCAGTCTTAGCTATACCAAGTGCTGCTATTTCTGCTTGTGTCTGGTCTGATGTAGCATTTGCCTCAATAGCATCAAGCTTGCTTTTCATAGCTGCTGTCATTAAGCCAGAAGACGAACCAGATACATCATCATAAACTGGTACATTATCTAATCTATCTGACTTAACATCTCCTGAACTATTTAATAAGTTCGCTAGGTTTCTTGCATTACTCATTAGTTATTCTCCTTCTAAAGGGCTAAGAACCCAGTTAATTGTTTCTTCATCCCAAATATAAATATCTGAACTATCTTCAGCTACATCAGGATATGCTACAGGTGCTTCCCATTGACAAGTATCTTCATCCAATACCCAAGATGGAAAAGGTTGAGGTGAAATGAAAGCATCTCTAGTAGTATCATAAGTATCACCGATACCAGCATAATTCTTTCTCATATTGCCGTTATATGAAGTCTGTACCCAAGTACCACCTAATAGGTCAGTACAGAATTGAATACCTACAACTTCTGATTCGTTTCCTTGTTCGTCCAGTATATCGTTATTATCTACAACAATTACTTGAGTTACTAGGTTGTTTTCTATTTGTGCAAAGTGTGCCATATTATTTCCTTATTGATATTGGTATCTGATAATTACAATACCTGAGCCACCAGCTCCACTTGTTCTGTTAGGCCAACCACCGCCACCACCGCCTGAGCCAGTGTTAGTAGAACCTGCTCCTGCTGTACCAGACCTTGTACCCTGTCCACCACCACCTGAGCCTCCAGAACCTGGCACGCCGTAGCCATTTTCAGTACCACCACCACCACCGCCTGCTCTTGTTGTAGATGAACCTGTAATAGATGAAGATAAGCCGTTACCACCACTACCAGCATTGCTATTACAACCTGTATCGTTACCACCGACTGCGCCTGCGCCACCGCCACCGCCGCCTGCTCTACAATCTGAAGTACCACCGCGGTGACCTTGCCCTGAGATACCTGAGCCACCTACTTTGTTATTAGAGCCGCCGCCACCACCTGAGCCACCGTTAGAGCCGTTAGTTTGGTTACCACAACCACCGCCACCACCGCCAGTAGATGTTATACCTGAGAATACTGAGTTGCTTCCATTAGCACCTTGTTGCCCAGAACTTGTACGAGCAGGTCCGCCCCCACCTACGGTTATAGAATATCCTTGTGCTGAAACTGAGTAACCTGTTGATGCTCTATAACCACCTGCGCCACCACCACCTGCGCCATTACCTGCACCACCTGAAGCGCCACCTGCAATAACCAAGTATTCAACTACTGAACCTTGATTTCCTGCGTTACTGATAGTAAATGTACCCGAACCTGTAAAGGTGTGAATCTTGTAGTTACCCGAAGTGGTTACTGTGCCACCTGTTGCAGATATAAATATAGCATTAGAAGTACCATAAAAGTCATTAAGACTGATAGCACCTGAAGCGGGAACTGTATCTACACCATAGTATTCACTTAATGAAATAGGGTTTGAACCCCCAAACTCAGTTTGAATATTTGCTAAACTAATAGGACCTGATGATTGTAAAGCCATTA
>JAHZJR010000065.1 GCA_022600805.1 Pseudomonadota bacterium | reverse complement strand
GCGTGATCGCTTTAATTCAAAATCTGGCTGGTTATCTTTTACCAAGCCAGTTGATGGCGAGACGTATGAAAAAGCCGATAATAGTTACGGTATGAAGCGCACTGAAATTCTATCAAAAAGCACAGATATTCACCTAGGGCATGTATTTAATGATGGCCCTAATGGCCAACTAAGATATTGTATTAATGCGACTGTGTTGGAGTTTGTGCCTAGAAAGGGTGGCTAGATTCTAAATATCAATGCTTTTATCTTTATCTTAAGTTGATGAACATCGCATAAGGATGCTATAATTTTTCTATATTATTAAATTTTGCAATCAGACAAGGATGAACAATGAACAAATTTATTTTAGGAATTTTACTAATAATAGCCTCTGTGTCTTCTTCCGCAAATTTTGAGACAGTATGGGAAAAGAGCGTAGGCTGGACGATTGAAAGTACAAAAATCATAGATGGCTTTGAACATGAGAATGGCAGAATGGAGTCGGCATTTCAGGGCTGTGAAGTAGGCAGACATATTTATTTTCGTGATGATACTTTTGTGGTTTGTAACACCAAGGGTTATCAATATGCCTATGCGCCAACTGCAATATTGCTAAGCAAGCAGATTTCTTACGGAGATAAGCCTTCTAAGATTTGGAGAATGATTGTTAATAACGAGATGTACGGAATACAGTAGACTTTACAAAGCCCAATCAACATTATTAAAGCCTAAGAGTTCTGCTCTTAGGCTTTTTTATTTTAAAGATCAACCCCTTTTTGTGCTTTGATGTTTGCCCTAAAGGCATGCTTGATATCTTTCACTTCACTGACAGTATCGGCAATATTGATTAAACCTTCGGAGGCGGTGCGTCCAGTAATAACAACATGTTGATCTTGAGGGCGTTTATTTAACGCATCTAGAATTTGTTGTTCATCCAGATACTTATAGCTAATCATATAAGTTAACTCGTCCAACACTACCAAATCAATTGATTCATCTTCAAGATAACTTTGTGCGTTTTGCCAAGTTTCAGCCGCCATAGCGGTATCGTAGGCTTTGTCTTGAGTGTCCCAAGTAAACCCTGTTTTCATAAAGACGGTTTGAATATTGGGTTGCGTGTCAAGAAAAGCATCTTCACCCGTCTCTTGCACGCCTTTTAAAAACTTGGCAACACCAATTTTCATACCGTAGCCGAGTGCTCGACAAATCATTCCTAAAGCTGAAGAAGATTTGCCTTTGCCATTGCCAGTGAGTAATACGATAATGCCTTTGTCAATGCTGGCTTCTTCAATACGCTGATCAATATGTTCTTTCTTGCGCTGCATGCGTGCTTTATATTGATCGTCAGCCATGTAGAGTTTCTAGTCTTTCTGCGTTGAGAAAAATGGAATAAATGAATAGCGGTGATTAAGTGTAAAAACAATTGACACTGCAATCATCCAGTAAAGAACTGGTGCTATTTCAACCACTGACCATTGAGCGGCATAAGCACCAAAGTTAGCCCAACCTGTTTTTGCATAAGCAGCGGTAAAGAAGTAGTAACTTGAGGTGGCTATTAACCACTGTGTGCTCGCCGCTGCCACAATAATTAATGCGTTCTTTACAATGTTAGTATCAATATTTAAACTACCAATATATTTGCCCACCCAGAAAATTCCGTAGTAAGTAAATGGCAGCACGCTATAAGCAGGGGTGATACAGTTTGCACTAATACCCTCATGCACAATGGCGTAATTGTCAATCGCAACAGCACTGATGATAATTACAAAAGCAACCCAAAATTTGCGTAAGTAAATACCAGCAATAAATAAAGCTGGAATGGTGAAATCAGGCAAATGTACAATGCTTGATAGCCAATTAGCGTGACCACGCGTCGCAATCATTAAAAGCACCATAATAAATACAGCGAAAATAGCTTTAGTTTTGTTGATTTGATCAGTCATTTTGAAATCCTGTTAATTCAAAGTTAATGGTTTTATTATAGTCAATGTTATTGCCAATCGGTAAAGACAAAGCCATCACGTTCAATGGTTTCACTTTGAGTGATGTTAATAGGGCTATTAAAGTCTGGCGAATCGTATACAAAGGTATGGAATTCCCCATTCTCACCACAAGGATCAACAGTATCCGGCAACGACTCTAGTAAGTTTTGATTAAATGCATGCCCAGAAAAATCAACAGATATTTGCTTGGGATCGATACAAGTAATGTTGGCCTTGATGCCAATATCGATAATCGATTGAGAAAGCGCTTTAGTGTCAATTCCCCAGCAGGGAAATATCGGCTCAATGCCAGTGCCTTGCATTTGTGCAATTCGGTAGTCACGAATATCCTCTAAATACAAATCTCCAAAAGCTACAGTTTCGATATCATCTGCCTGAATCTTTGCGATGAACTCAGTCATGATTTTTTCATAGTCAGCATTTGAGCAAGGAAAAGGAATTTCAATAATGTGTATCGGCAGTCCAATCTGTTTTGCTTGTTCTTTTAACAAGCGTAGTCGCACTGCATGCATAGCAACTCGTTCAAATTTTTGGTTAACCGTTGTAAAAAGACCTAAGAGATTAATACTCGGGTCTTTTAAAAGTAGGTGCAAGGCATAAGCGCTATCTTTGCCACTACTCCATGAAAGTAGTGTTTTTTTTAGAAGTTATGACTAACTCCAACACTAAGGATGCGGCCTAGTTGATTATATCCAG
>JAHZJR010000064.1 GCA_022600805.1 Pseudomonadota bacterium | reverse complement strand
ATCACGATTTTTTAATTCTTTAAGGCCGTAATTGATCAATGCTTGTCCAATACCCTTACCTTGATACTCAGTACTAACTGCAACTGGAGCAAGCATATAGATATCAATAGGCTTGTTAACCTTAAGACGAGTCAAGAAAATTGACCCGATAATCAATTCGTCCTGATACGCACTAAGGCAAATTATTTCCTGGTTATCTATATTTGAAGATAGCTTTAAGACAAGATTACGAATTAGCTGACCTTCGCTCTCACCTTCAGATTCAGTAAAAACAGATGCAAAAAGTGCTGTTATCTCCTTTTGGGCGTTTTTATCGATATTTTTAAAATTTATATTTTCCATCGATCTTTAAAGAGTCTGTATTTGCTGGGTATCGTTATTGCGCTTAAGAATTACCCAATGCGTGCTTTTGCAAAAAGGACTTTAACGTCGGATTGTCATTAATTAGATTCATGCCAAAACCACGTAGCCACCTGAGTGGCTCATTGTTTTCTTTATAAATCCAATTTAAGCCAGTCATGGTTTTTGCCATCAGCTCATTATCAAGCCTTCTAGCTCTAGCATAGTTTCTTAATGTAGAATAATCACCTAATGATTTCGATGATGAGGTTAATTGTTGTGATAATTCAATAATATCTGAAAAACCAAGATTAACTCCTTGGCCAGCAAGTGGATGAATATTATGCGCTGCATCGCCAATTAAAGCTAAATTTTCTTGCACATAATCTTTAGCGCTGCGCTCAATGAGTGGAAAAGCTTGAATATCACTCATTACTTCGAACTCGCCAAATCGATATTCAACGCCCGCTGACAAGCGCTTAGCAAAATCTTCTTTAGATAATTGCATTAATTCATCCGCCAATATATTTTCAGCAGACCAAACAATCGAAGCTTGATACTCACTAAGTGGCAAAAGGGCAATAATACTATCAGACAAGAATCGCTGCCAAGTCGTATCCTTAAAACCTTGTGAAGATTTAATATTACAAACGATGGCTTTTTGTTGGTAGTTATTTTCGCTAAATTCAACACCTGCTAAATCTCTCACGCGTGATCTGGCACCATCTGCACCAATTAGTAGCTGACAAGTAAGCGTGTCATGATTCTCTAGCTTCACTTGATAACCAGTAGAGGTTTTTGTAATACTATCAAGCTTGGTATTGATAAATTCGATCTTTGTTTTTTTTAAAGTCTTAAACAAAGCTGATTGAATCGCATCGTTTTCAATAATATGACCTAGATGATCAAGACCCTCATCTTTAGCATGAAAATCAAGAATGCCGTGAGAATTTTGATCCCAGACGCTGGTATGACTAAAAGCATGTTTGCGTGTGATTAAATCCCAAGCACCAATAGTTTTAAGCAGTTTTTCTGAAGTTGGGGTGATGGCACTCACGCGGGTATGGCAATCAACTCGCAGCTCTGGATTAGGGTTATTAGGCTCTAGAATGGCAATTTTGTACTCTGTGTTTGCCATCGATAAGGCAAAAGCCTGCCCAACCATTCCGCCACCTACAATAATAATATCGTAGCTCATTCACTGTCTCCAGCAATGGTCATTTGATTAATCATGATAGAGCCCACCTTAATATTATTACGATGGTCGATATCAGAGCCAATATGCTCAATACCTAAAAGCATATCCTTAAGATTGCCAGCAATAGTAATGCCGGAAACTGGATATTGAATCTCGCCATTTTCTACCCAAAATCCAGTCGCTCCTCGAGAATAATCGCCTGTTGTCGCATTAACACCTTGACCCATTAATTCTGTCACTATCAGCCCTTTACCCATGAGCTTGGTCATTGTATCCAAGTCACCATCAAATTGATGCTCAACAATTAGATTATTCACACCGCCTGAATTAGCGGTAGTTTTCAATTTTAGCTGATTGGCCGAATATTGACTAAGCACATAACTTTGTACACGCCCATCTTTGACAAAATACTGTGTTCTTTTAAGTACGCCATCTCGATCAAAAGCCTTGGCGCCAATGGTTTTTTTGGCAAATGGACTTTCTAAAATGGAGATGTTTTCTGGCAGCACTAATTGGTCCATACTGTTCAATAAAAAAGTCGATTTTTTATACTGACGAGAGCCGCCCAATGCGCTGATTAATTGTGAAAAAAGCCCGCCAGATACTCGTGGTGAAAATATAACAGGACACTTTTGTGCGTTTAAAGACCTAGCGCCGAGCTTACTTTTAGCTAGTTTTGCTACTTGATCACCTACCCATTCTGGCGTTTGTAAATCTTGCGCATCAAGCGCTAGCGTATATTCATAAGCCGTTTGCATATCTTTGTCACGCTTAGCAATAACGCTACAGTTCAATGAATGCTTGGCACCCTTTTGCACACTCATCATGCCATTTGAGTTGGCATACAAACCTTCACCTTGATAGCTGGATACCTCGGCGCCATCAGAATTATTAATACCGCTATGCTCAAGCGCTTGCGCCTCACAACGTGAAGCTAGATCAATACTATGACTAGGATCTAATTCCCAGGGATGATATAGGTCTAAATCAGGCACTTCAAAAGCCATTAATTCTTTTGGCGCTAAACCGTTAAATGGATCACTCTGCGTATATTTAGCAATAAGGCAAGCAGACTCAACCGTTTTCAAGATGCCGTCTTTACTCAAATCAACACTCGATGCATGGCCTTTAGCTTGACCCATATAAACATTAACATCTAAGGATTTGTCAAGATGATATTCTAATGTTTCAACCTTGCCTAGACGTACAGCAGTCGAAACCCCTGAACTGGCGCTTAAAGAAATCTCATAATCGCTCACCTTGTGACGTTTAAGCGCTTGAATAACTTGTTGTGCAGTTTGTTCTATCGATATCATGGCTAGGTTAAGTAATCCAAATCAGTGGGTTGTTTAAAAAGGTTAATACTTGGTGGCTGCTTTAAGTTTGTGTTTTGCAATTGAGATTCATTTCCCTCATGCAAACTGATAGTTATTATTGATTGAATTGGCATCCATAAAGCCACAATACCTAGACCAATAATCAACAATCCTGATGCTTTTCTAACCCAAGAGTTTTGTACCAGTTGCGCCAGTTGGGTAGATAAGCTAGCCATTAACAACAAACTAGGCAAAGTACCTAGGCCAAATGCCAGCATAATCAGCCCGCCCTGAGTAGCCGAGCCTGACAAAATTGCAAAACTCAAGGCGCCATATACTAAGCCACAAGGAATTCCACCCCACAATAAACCCGTGAAAAAGGCAGATTTTAAATCTTTAACAGGCAAAAATCGTTGGGTTAACGGTTGCAACAACGCCCAGAACTTCACCCCTATCTTTTCTAATATTTGAATACCCGATGACCAGCCACCAATATACAAGCCCACCATTAGCATTAACACCCCTGAAAAAATTCTTAAAAACTTATCAAATAGACTCATTTGCAAAGTTTGCGCCAATATGGCGCCCAACAAACCAAACACAGCACCCATTAAAATATAGCTAAGTATTCGACCAAGATTGTAGTTAAGATGGAAAAGCGCCACTTTCTTAGAATTTGACTTCACCTCTGGAGCAAGGCTCGCTGTTAGCATTCCAACGACACCGCCACACATGCCCAAGCAATGAACACCACCTAAAAAGCCCATTAAAAATACGCTAATCAGAATATCCATTAATCAAAATTTTGACTTATTAAGCGCTCAACTTCGAGCAAATGAATACGACGTGAATCGGTTTTCAACACTTTAAACTTAAATCCTTGGCAATTAATTTCATCCATTTGCATCGGTAAGCGAGTAAATGCAGAAATAACAACACCGGCAATCGTATCAATATTTTCAGCAATCAGCTTAGTGTCAAAAAACGCCTCAAACTCTTCAATCGGAGTATCGGCTTTTAGTAAGAAACGTCCATCACCAAAATCAATAATATTGTCTTCCTCAAAATCATGTTCATCTTCAATCTCGCCCACAATTTGCTCCAACACATCTTCAAGCGTAACCAAGCCTGCAATTTCACCATACTCATCCATCACAATAGCCATATGTGATTTTTTTTGCTGAAACAGTCTTAACAGCGCACCCAATGTTTTGCTTTCAGGCACCAAAATAGCGCTGCGCAGATATTCTTTGTAGTTAAATTCAGTACGCTTATCGCCCGCTAAGTAGCTGAGTAAATCTTTAGCCAAAATAACGCCTTGAATTTTATGACGCTTAGAATTAATAATGGGAAAACGGGAATGAGCTGATTTGATCATAATATCTAACAAATCTTTGGTATCAGCATTATGCTCAATCGTGACCATCTTTGATTTTGGCACCATAACGTCACGCACTTCCATATTTTCCAGCTGCATCGTGCCTTCAATAATACTTCGACTATGAGAGTCAATAATATGATTTTCTTCGGCTTCTTTAAGTGCTTGTAATAGTTCGTTATTTGAACTCAGTGGCGTGTGAAAAAATTTCTTAATTAATCGTCTTAAGAAAGATTGTGTCGAGGGAGGTTGGTCGTCAAACATGTATTAGGACTTTAAGTTAAAGGAGTATTTTACCAAAAATTAGGATTTTTTACCACTACGCATCTTCTTGCCTTGAGCGGCGCGCTCTTTACGCACTTGCTTAGGATCTGCAATAAGCGGCCTATATATTTCAACACGGTCTTTTTCACGCAAAATAGTATCTAATTTGGCAATTTTTCCAAAGATGCCCGTTTTATCTTTTGTTAAATCGATCTGAGGGTATAGCGTCAACAGGCCTGAAAGTTCAATTGCTTGTTTCAGTGTTGTGCCTTCATCAACCTCTATATTTAATAGCGTTTGTTTATCTTCTAATGCGTAGGCAACTTCAATCTGCATTATTTTTTTTGATCACACAAGTATTGTGCTTTAGCAAAATCCAATGTACCTTCATAAATGGCACGTCCAGTAATAGCACCACCAATGCCATGATGTGCCACGCTCAACAAATTGGTAATATCGTCCATGTTGGTAATGCCACCAGAAGCGATAATATCAATTGAGGTTTGCTTAGCTAGATCGGCAGTTGCCTCAACATTCACACCTTGCATCATGCCGTCACGTGCAATATCGGTATAGACAATTGAGCTAACACCATCTTGCTCAAATTTCTTAGACAATTCAACTACATGTAAATCTGTTTGTTTGGCCCAACCTTCTGTTGCAACTAAGCCATTATTAGCATCCAGACCCACAATGATTTTCCCTGGGAATTCTCGACACAGCTCAGAAACAAATTCAGGATGGGTGACAGCCATCGTGCCAATAATTAGATAGCTAATACCTGCTTCAATATATGTATTGGCAATTTTCATATTACGAATACCCCCACCAATTTGCACGGGCAAATCTGGAAAGGTTTTAGTAATTTCTGTCACGCTGGCGGCATTAATAGGTTTGCCTTCAAAAGCACCATTTAAATCGACCAAATGCAAGCGTTTTGCGCCCTGATTAACCCATTGGGCAGCCATTTCAGCAGGATTATCAGAAAACACAGTCGTATCGTCCATTAAACCTTGTCTGAGACGTACGCACTGTCCATCTTTTAAATCAATTGCAGGAATAATTACCATTTCTTATCTATCCATTATGTCGTCGATACCCAATTGCCTCAATTAAATGCTGCTGCTCAACCGTTTGAGCATGATCCAAATCAGCAATAGTTCTGGCGACTTTTAAAATTCGATGATACGCTCTTGCTGAAAGATGTAATTTGTCAATCACACTTTCTAACAATTGCCTATTATTTTTATCAAGAACAACTAAATCATCGACTTCATCTGGACTGAGACGATCATTTGATTTGCCTTGTCTATTTAGCTGTACATTATAACAATCTAATACGCGATTTCTAATGGTTTCACTGTTTTCTATAGACTCATTTTTTTGATCTAATAAGATTTCTTTTGGCAAAGGTGGTACATCTAGCACCATATCAATACGATCTAATAATGGTCCAGAAATCTTAACTTGATACTTATGAATTTGGTCTTGCGTACAATGACACTTGCTAGTACCATCACCATGATATCCACACGGACAAGGGTTCATTGCCGCAACGAGCTGAAATTTAGCTGGAAAAGTGACTTGCTGCTGAGCTCTTGAGACGTGAACCTCGCCACTTTCTAATGGCTGTCTTAGAGTTTCTAATACATGACGCGGAAATTCGGGCAATTCGTCTAAAAACAAGACACCTTCATGCGCAAGAGAAACTTCACCCGGCTTAGGATAAGAGCCACCACCAACTAGCGATACGGCTGAAGAGGAATGATGCGGCGATCGAAATGCTCGAATATACATTTGGGCACGATCTAGAACTTTTCCGGAAATAGAGTAAATAGAAGCTTTTTGCAAGGCTTTTTCTGCACTCAGAGGTGGCATAATTGAAGGTAGTCTTTCAGCTAGCATGGTTTTTCCAGAACCTGGCGTACCACGCAATAAAATGTTATGCTGGCCACTTGCTGCAACTTCTAATGCACGTTTAGCTTGATATTGACCCTTAACTTGTGAAAAATCATTGACATAGGCTGCTTGGGTATTTGTTTGAATTGGGCAAGACTTAGGTTTGCCAGAACCTGCTAAAAACTCACAAACCTGCAAAAGATGCTTGGCTGGAAATACTTTAGCCTGTTCAAGTAGTGCACACTGCTCATAGTCATCAACTGGAATTACCAGCGTGTGTTGCTCATTATACGCTTCAATAATAGCCGGCAATAAGCCTTCAGTTGTGTGTAGCAAACCATCTAAACCCAGTTCTCCATAAAATTCAATCTGAGTTATATCAATATGAGGCTTAATTTGCTCAGAAGCTAATAAAATTCCAAGCGCAATAGGCAGGTCATAGCGCCCACCACGTTTAGGCAAATTAGCGGGTGCCAAGCTAACGGTTATACGCCCTTTAGGAAATTTAAACTGTGAATTAATTAAAGCGGATCGAACTCGATCTTTACTTTCTTTGAGTGCACCCTCAGGCAAGCCAACAATGGAAAATCCTGGCAAACCGCCAGAAATATGAACTTCGATTGTAACAACTGGTGCGTCAAGCCCTGTTGAAGCGCGTGTAAAAATTTTAGCCAGTTGGCTCATACTGCTTCCAAATCCTCCAAACTCCATCTAGGTTGAATGGCAATTTCGCCGCCAGCTGTTTTTTGCCCTTGGCTTAAACGAAAATGTCCTGCAAGCGCAATCATAGCGCCATTGTCTGTACAAAATTCTTGGCGTGGATAGAACACTTGAACACCTTGCTTCACTCCCATTGCATCCAATTCTTGACGCAAAGATAGATTGGCACTAACGCCTCCTGCCACCACCAATGTCGTTCTGCGTGTTTGTTCTAGCGCTCGACGGCACTTAATCATCAGTGTTGAGGTTGCTGCCACCTCAAAGGCCTTGGCTATATCAGCCTTTTTCTCAGGATTTTTAGAGAATGTATTGCGTGCAAATGTTTTAAGACCGCTAAAACTAAAATCTAGTCCCGGACGGTCAGTCATAGGTCTGGGAAATTTAAAAACATCTGCGTCTCCTTGTTTAGCAAGCTGAGCCAAAGCTGGACCACCTGGATATCCTAAGCCCAAAATTTTGGCTGTTTTGTCAAACGCTTCGCCAACTGCATCATCTAAAGATTCTCCTAAGATCTTGTACTTGCCAATTGCTTCAACATCAATCAACATTGTATGCCCACCTGATACCAATAAAGCCACAAAAGGAAAGTCAGGCACTTTTTCTTCCAACAAAGGCGCTAATAAATGCCCTTCCATATGATGCACCCCAAGAGAAGGAATTTTAAGACTCCAAGCCAAAGATTTCGCCACTGCACTACCAACCAACAACGCCCCAGCAAGACCGGGCCCGGCTGTATAAGCTATGGCGCTAATGTCTGTTAATGTGGTTTCTGCATCCGCAAGCACTGATTTGATTAAAGGCAAGGTACGCTGAATATGGTCTCGAGAAGCTAATTCAGGCACAACGCCGCCATACTCGCTGTGAATATCTACCTGAGAAAACAGTTGATGGCCAATTAAGCCTTTTTCACTATGATATAAGCCGATACCTGTTTCATCACAAGAGCTTTCAATCCCAAGCGTAATAAACGGTTTAACGGCTGACATTAGATTCACCCAGATACACTTTTTTCACCTCAGAATTATCAAGAATTGCTTGCTTGTCGCCTTTGGCAATAATACGTCCAGCATGCAAAACATAAGAATGATCACAAGTATCAAGCATCTCTCGATAATTATGATCGGTAATTAATACACCAATCCCCTTATCTTTTAAATGATAAATAATTTGTTGAATATCTCCTACAGAAATTGGATCTACACCTGCAAATGGCTCATCTAATAAGACAAATTTTGGATCCATTGCCAGTGCTCTGGCAATCTCAACTCGACGCCTTTCTCCACCTGACAGACTTAAGCCGCCAATATGACGAATATGCTCAATATGAAATTCGGATAATAATTCTTCTAAACGATGTTTTCTTTGCGCTGTATCTAGGGCTTTATTCAACTCCAAGACAGCTAAAATATTATCTTCCACTGAAAGCTTTCGAAAAATTGAGGGCTCTTGTGGCAAATATCCCAAGCCCAATTTAGAGCGCTTATGCATGGGCATTTTACTCACTTTAACTTCGTCAATAAAAACCTGGCCCTGATCTGCTCGAACCAATCCACATGCAATATAAAAACACGTAGTTTTTCCCGCACCATTGGGTCCTAATAAACCAACAATTTCACCTGATTTAACCTCAAATGAGGCATCAGACACCACTTCTCGTCGCGCATATTTTTTAGAGATATTAGTAACAGTAAGTGTGCTTAATAACATGACAATCTGATTTATTTTCTATTGAATATCTTACCCTAAATAAGGTGGATTTGTTTAGAGCTACAGACTTCTATCAACTGACCATTCACTGCCACCATTAACATGCCTTGAGCGTTAATCCCCTTAACTACACCCATTAATAGCTGATGGTTCAAATCTAGTTCTACTTGCCTATTTTTCAAATAATCGACCTGTTGCCATAACGCCACGAAATGAGAAAGGCCGTGCAGTTCAAATAATTGGCAATTTTTTACAAGATTGTTAATTAATAGAGCAGTCAAGTCTTCAATAGCTGGTGGATTTTGCATGATGCTTGTCAAATCAATCCAAGGTGAATGACATTCAAAATTTTGACCTAAATCATAATTTAAACCCAGCCCTATCACCACTGACTGATGCTGGCCTTGTAGTGTATTTTCGATCAAAATACCGGCTAACTTTTGGTCATCAATTAACACATCATTTGGCCATTTCAGCATGGCTTGATTAATGCCAAATGCCTCCAATGTGCTAATAATAGCAAGTCCAATCACCAAGCTCAAACCGTTCAATGACAGATCGGCAGTAAACACATAACGAATCGAAAGTAACACACTGCTGTCTTTTTGACTCAACCAAGTGCGATCATATTGACCCTTGCCTTGAGTTTGTTCATGAGCAATGCAGATTTTGGTAGTTTTTGAAAATGCTAGCGCCGACAGATACTCATTCGTGCTCGCTATAGAATCAAAAACAAAGCACTCGACTGGGGTGCTAATTTGATCGACTAAATGAGAATAATTAGCCATGTAATCATTAACAACATTAATGACAGCCAAACTGCCGCCGAACCCATGTCTTTAGCTGCTTCTGATAAAACATGATACTCGTCGCCGATACGATCTACTACCGATTCAATGGCTGAATTAAGCAACTCAATAATCAATACCAAAAAGACAACTGAAATAAGTGCAAATTTTTCTAACGAAGAGACATCTAGTATGAATGCTAGTGGCACTAAAATAAGCGCCAACCAAGCTTCTTGTCGAAAAGAAGTCTCAGACTGATAGCAAGTTTTTAGCCCTTTGATTGAAAACTTAAATGCAGTAAGAATTCTCTCTAGACCGATAGCTTCATTTTTCACGAATCGTCGATTAAGTGGTTAAAATAGTTAAATCAATTTTACACACAAGTTTAATTATGAAAATAGCATTAGGCGTTGAATACATGGGCACTGATTTTCATGGATGGCAATTGCAAAAATCAGGCATTCGTACCGTACAGCAAGTTGTTGAAAAGGCACTTTCAAAAATTGCCGACCATCCTGTTCGGGTATTTTGCTCAGGTCGAACCGATGCGGGTGTTCATGCGATTGAACAAGTGATTCATTTTGAAACTCAGGTCGATCGTGAAGACAAGGCTTGGCTATTTGGCGGCAACGTCAACCTACCTCATGATGTTAACTTTACCTGGGCAAAACGTGTTGATGATGACTTTCATGCACGTTTCAATGCGTACGCCAGACGCTACCATTATAAAATTCACAATACCCCGGTTCGCTCCGCTATTATTGGTCGACACTCGCTTTGGGAGCCACGAGTTTTGAATGTTGAGGCGATGAATAAAGCAGCTCAATGCTTATTGGGTAAGCATGATTTTTCAGCTTTTAGAGGAAGTTTATGTCAAGCAAAGTCTCCTATTAAAACCGTTGAATTCATTCGCCTAAGCCAAGACAAGAATGAAATTTTGCTCGACATTAAAGCCAATGCTTTTTTACATCACATGGTTAGAAACATAGTTGGCACACTACTGAGAGTGGGCAGAGGTGAACGCCCTGTTGAATGGGTACAGACTGTGTTAGCCTCAAAACAACGAAAAGAGGCTGGCGCAACGGCCCAGCCTCAAGGTTTATATTTTGTCAAAGCATTCTACTAATCTAAAATACGATGTTTATCATTGTTAGCATAACCACTAAAAACAAAATGGTCATAATGCCGCCCGCCTTAATAAAGTCAGCAACCTTATAACCTCCTGGACCCATAATCAAAGCATTCACCTGATGTGTTGGAATCAAAAATGAGTTTGATGTTGCAATGGCAACTGTCAATGCATAAATCGCTGGATCTGCGCCTACTTGAATAGCGATATTAACCGCAATCGGCACTAGAAGAATAGTCGCACCCACATTAGACATGACCAAGGTAAAGAAAGTAGCAAGCACAGCTATCGATGCAAGAATAATCCAGGGCGCCATATCTCCTACCACTTTTACCGTCTCTTGAGCAATCCAAAGTGCTGTGCCAGTTTTAGAGACCGCCAAGCCCAGTGGTATCAAACTTGCAAGCAAAAATACTGTTTTCCAAGATACTGCCCTATAAGCTTCTTCAATTTTAAGAACATTGGTTAAAATCATACCCAGTGCCCCGGTCATTAATGCAATTGACAATTGAATATCAGTAAACAATATTAAAAATAGTGCAATACCAAAAAAGATGCCTGCCCATTTTACTTTTTCAGGTCTGGTTTCTTCTTGTTTGGGGTATTCCGATGTTACAACAATAAAGTCTGTATTATTTTGTAGGCGCTCTAAATCTTCCCAACAAACATGTGCAACCAAAGTATCTCCCGATTGAAAAGGCAAGTCTCGAATTCCCTCTCCCTCTTTTAATGTTTCGCCACCACGGTGCAAAGCCACCATTGCCAAACCATAAGTTTTTCTTAGCCAAACATCGCGTGCAGTTTTACCAATGAGTGTTGAATTCGGTGGGATAACTAATTCAGCAGTGCCACAATTTTGCGTTGACAAAAGGTCTGAAAATTTTTCAATTTTGTCTGACAAATTTAACTTAAAGCCATCAACAAAACTATCTAGATCCTCTTTAGAAGTCAACAGTCCAAGTGTCATATTGGCCTCAATAGCAGTACTACGATCAACCGAATCATGACCAACCAAACTATTATTGTTAGCATCCTGAATCGCAACAATCCTAATACGTGAAATGGTTTCAATATCATCAAGCTTCATGCCTACTAAATCACTAGTTGCTGGAACGCTAACTTCGTATAAATCGTAATTAATTTTATACACTTCTTGAAAGTGTTCAATTGCAGAAACCGATTCTGATTGATCATCTTTGACTGCTGGTAGTACAAACTTGCCAGCCACCACAAAATAAATAATACCGGTTGCAACTAAAGCAATACCAATTGGTGTCACTGAAAATAAACTCCAAGTCTCCATCTGGTTCTCAACAGATAGACCTTGGTTAGTGGTTAGAATCAAATCATTTAACAAAATCAGTGGGCTTGACCCTACCATAGTCATCGTGCCGCCTAGAATAGCAGTAAAACCCATTGGCATAAGCAACCTTGACATTGGTACGCCAGACTTTGACGAGATTCGACTTACAACTGGAATAAACAATGCGGCTGCACCTACATTTTGCATAAATGAAGAAATAAACCCAACTGTTGATGACACAATCGGAATAATTTTAGTCTCAGATCTTCCGCCATTATTAAGAATAAAAGTTGCAACCTTGGTCATTAATCCTGTTTTGTCCAGGCCAGCGCCAATGATCATTACTGCGATAATTGACATAACGGCATTAGAGGAGAAGCCGTCAAACAATCTGCTGTTATCAACCAGACCTTCTTCCAAGCCCATTACGGAATATATTAACGGTAATGATGTTAAGCCTAAAATTACCATAATTGTGACGGCCGCCTCATCTACATCGACCACCTCAAATGCAAATAGATAAATTGTTAACAGCAAAATGGCCAGCATCCAAGCAATAGCAACAGTCGGTGTAATGATTGATAAAAATACTGCAAAAATTGCAAAAATAATACCAGCGGTAATTTTAATATTTAGCATAATAATAAGCTTCAGTTAATTAATTCTATGAAATTAAGTGCTTTAAAGGGCTCCTTGATGCAGCATCCTCATCGCCAAGTTCACGCCAGGCAAAACGAAGCGCATCAGTGCGTCGATCATAAAAACGATTTTCACCATATCTTTCCATAAAGCCTGCTCGTTCTAGCACTTTTTCAATACCTTCTGTTCGAGCAAATAAAATTTCAATACCATTGGAAGAACAACGGTCTAACAATCTAGTCAGCATATCTTCACCACTTGCATCAATCCAATTAATACCGGCCATATCAACGATAATATACTTTAAGCACTTATGTTTTGATGAAATCAAATCAAGAATCTTATCTTCAAAATAACCTGCATTGGCAAAATAAAGAGAACCTGAATATTTAACAATAGATACAACTTCGCAACGCTCTAATTTATTTTCTAATGCATCGACTAACATGTTAGAACCATCATGCGCAGAAAGCTCTGTAAATCTTGGCTCCATCGTGCGATAAAGAAATAAGCCTAGTGATAAGATGATTCCAATTAAAATACCATCTTCTAAATGTGGTGCAGCTATTATTGTTAATACGAAAGTAACCACCGCAACTACCGCATCATGCTTTTCAACTTTCCAAGCCTGCTTTATTGGTTCAATTTTGATCAAATTAAGAACTGCGGTCATAATAACAGCTGCTAACGCCGCTTGAGGAATATGATACAACAAAGGTGTTAGCCATAACAGCGTAAAACCTACTAAGACGGCGGTAAAAACTGAAGAAAATCCAGTCACAGCGCCTGCTGAAATATTCACCGCTGAACGTGAAAAAGAGCCGGAAATCGGGTAACCTTGGAAAGCTCCAGCAGCAAAATTAGCCAGACCTTGGCCCATTAACTCCTGATTAATATCCAAACGCTGTTTGGTTTTGGCTTGCATAACTTTGGCAATTGCAATAGCTTCCATAAAGCCAATTAGTGCAATAGTAATGGCAACGACCATCATGCCACTCATAGCCGAAAAGTCAAATTCTGGCATAATCAGACTAGGCAGACCTTCTGGAATCTCGCCAACAATTGCACCTCCATGGCCACCTTCTTCAACTGACTTGCCAAAGTCTATTAAATAAGAAATATATGTTGTAATCGCAACCGCAATCAACACCCCTGGCAATTTAGGATAATATCTTCTAATAGCTATAATGATAGCAGCGGCAAAGATGGCAATCGCTAATGTTAAAAAATGAGCGTCATTCATAGCATTAGTGATAGTTCCCCAAACCTGTTCATAACTCTGCTCACCAGTACCTTTCGAAACGCCAAAAATTTTATTTAACTGTGATGTTGCAATAATAATAGCGGCCGCATTTGTAAAACCCACAACAACTGGATGAGATAAAAAGTTAATGACAAAACCAAGCTTTAACGCGCCCATGGCAAATCGAAAAAAACCAACCATTAATGCTAGCAAAGAAGCATAAGCTGCATAAGTCACCATATCCGCCCCTTCTGGAACCACCATTGGTATTGCTGCTGCTGTTAACAAGGAAACAATCGCAACAGGGCCAGTGCCTAGTTGGCGTGATGAGCCCATTAGGGCAGCTATCATTACTGGCAAGAACGACGAATAGAGACCGTACTGTGGTGCTAGCCCTGCCAGTTGCGCATAAGCCATTGACTGTGGCACTAGCACCAATGCAACTGTCAATCCAGCCACCATATCAGCCCTTAAGACTTTTTTATCTTTGAGTTCGTGTATCCATGCCAAAAAAGGCAAATATTTTGCAAATTTATTCATGACTTATCTATCTGTACAATAAAAGATAGCAGCTAACTTGACTATGGCCGCTTGTTAAGAATAGCATGTATTCTCTTATCTAGTTAATCAGTGTAAGAAGCTTACAAACTATAGAAGGCTAGTAAGATGGTAATCTGATTCATATAAGTAAATTATAACATACTCATCTAAAGCATGCTAATTTATAAAGCCTTGTGAATGCTTAGTACACTTTTTTAAAATTTTTTACTTCTCAAAACGCTAACATCACTAATATAAAGCATCATTGCATAATCACTATAGTAATGTTTGTATAAAAACTCTGTCACTGTATCGCTAGTTTTTTCATCACAGACAATTTCAATACGAATATTCCCCTGATTGGACCAGAAGTCATCTCTCATGCCCTCACTACCTTTACCTCTAGCGTCAACGATTGTATAGCCATGAATACCTAATTTATCCAAATCATCTTCTAAATGATGCTCTAGAACCGACTCAGTTACAATTGTAATTAGTTTCATTGAATATTGTTTCATATCTATAGTGCCTTAATATAAAGCTGTTGCTATCTGATGATAAAGCGGAACACCTAAAATAATGTTGAATGGAAATGTTACTCCTAATGAAGCAGTTAGAGATAATGTTGGACTTGACTCTGGCAATGCAATTCTCATCGCTGCTGGGACTGCAATATAGGACGCACTGGCAGCCAAAGTGGCAAGCATTACCGCACCACCAATTGACAAATCTAAAAACAAACCTGCAGAAATGCCAACGACTGATGAAATTATTGGAAAAATGATACCAAAACCCAGTAAGAAAAAACCATAACGCTTCAAAGCCCCCACTTGACTAGCTGCAATTAACCCCATCTCTAAAAGGAATAAAGCCAAAACACCTTTAAATGGATCAAAGAACATGCCAGAAATCGACTTAATACCCTCCTCCCCTGCAATCCAACCTATCAAAAGACCGCCAATCAACAAAACAATACTTTTCCCTAAAAAAATCTCATGAGACAGCTGACCCCACTTTGTGTGTTTAGAAATTCCTCTCACCAATACAATTGCAACAATAATTGCAGGAATTTCAAGCACTACCAAGAAAAGTGGCATATGTGCTTCATAAGTAATTCCTAATGACGTTAGATAAGAGGCTGCTACAGCATAGGTACCAACACTAACGGATCCATAGTGTCCGGCAATTGAAGCGGCATCAGCTTTTTTAAAACGACCAAGATAATAAAGAATAGGAAAGGCCAAGAGTGGCAATATAAAACCCATTACCAATACCACACTAATATCTGGCAATAAATCAATAAAAGGCTGTTTTGATAATTCTATGCCGCCTTTTAAACCTATAGCAATAAGAAGTATAACGCTTAAAAATTCATAAATTGCAGAGGGCAGGCGCATTTCTGCCCGCATTAATCCAGCGCTCAATCCTAAAATAAAAAACAATACAACTGGATCTATTGCCATCAGTTAGCCGCCCTAAATATATTTACAAGCTTAACTTTATGCAAAAAACGTGCCGACAGCAGCACCCAATGTGTCTCGCATATCAACATCATCAGTTAATGGCTCGACTAATGCCATATGACAAGCATCCTCAGGACTAATACCTTTAGAAATAAGCTGACCTGCATAAATTAACAAACGAGTAGACATTCCTTCATCAAGTCCATGGCCTTTTAAGTTGCGTGAACGCTGTGCTATTTGCACTAACTTTTCAGCGGTCTCTTTGTCAATACCGGTTTCATGTGCAACAATAGAAACCTCTTTTTCGCTAGGCGGATAATCGAAAGACATGCCGCCAAAACGCTGCTTAGTGGATTGTTTTAAATCCTTCATCATTGACTGGTAGCCTGGGTTGTATGAAATAACAATTTGAAAATCTGGGTGCGCATCAACTTGCTCGCCTTTTTTCTCAAGCGGTAATTGACGACGATGGTCAGTCAAAGGATGGATAACAACGGTTGTGTCTTGACGTGCTTCAACAACCTCATCAAGATAACAAATAGCGCCAATGCGCGCTGCAGTGGTTAATGGACCATCTTGCCACTGCGTGCCATTCGCATCAAGTAAAAAGCGCCCAACCAAATCTGATGCAGTCATGTCTTCATTACAAGCAACACTAATCAAAGGCTTTTGTAACTTCCAAGCCATATATTCAACAAATCTTGACTTGCCACAACCTGTTGGGCCTTTAATCAAAACAGGCATTCTGGCAGAATACGCCGCTTCATAACGCTCAACTTCTTGCCCAACCTTATGATAGTAAGGCTCTTCAGTTATCATATATTGACTCGTGTCTATCATCTTATTTCCTTTAAATTAATTTATATCAATGTTAGAATTTATTTTACCTAACTATTTATTTTGTTAGCGATAAATATAGCTCTGGAAGCTTTTCTGGCAACCGAGAAACATGGTCCAATACCAAGAAATTTTGTGCGCCAAATATTCTTGAAACATACTCATCGGCATGTGGATCAAGCGTTAAACAAAAAGTATTAACCCCTTCTCTCGCTAATTCTTCAACAGCTCGCTTCGTATCAAAACGCAAATACTGAGGATCGTTTTCATCATTATCTGCTGGCTCACCATCAGTCAATAAAAACAATATTTTCTTACTAGTACCGCGCTCATTCAGCAAGGATCCTGCATGACGTATTGCTGCACCCATTCTGGTAGACAGCTGACCTGTCATTCCAGCTAAATGTGCTTTAGCACTATCATCGTAATCTTCATCGAAGTCTTTGAAACGATAATATTCAACATCATGTCGTCCATTTGAGTCAAAGCCATGAATTGCAAACGGATCTCCAATTTTGTCCATGGCATCTGCCATTAAAGCTGCCGCCTCTCTAGACATGTCTAAAATTGTTGGCTGATTATCTTCTTCTAAATCCGAATCTGACTTTATTTTTTTATCAAAATTTGCAGAAAACTCTGATTTAGTCGCTGGAAGCGGGTCGTTAGTTGACTCGGAAAGATCAATTAAAAGTATCACCGAAAGGTCTCTAATTTGAAGCGTAGTACGAATGCCAATACGCGTATCTGGCTGAATCCCACGACGAATATCAATCATGGCATTGATCGCTTCGTTAAGGTCGATTTCATCCCCATCTTCAACTTTTCTTTGTCTAACTAAACCTTGTGGCTGAACCGCCTCAATCAGAGTTTTTAAGCGCCGAACAAGTGGCTTATGGCGCTCTAAAATTTCATCAATAACTTCGGTGTCTCCAGATTTAGGTCGTTTTTCTAATAACGTTACCCAGCCAGGCCTTTCTAGTTGTGTTTGATAGTCCCATTCATGATAATGAATAGGAGAGGAAATAGGCTCCTTGCCTTCCATTTCGTTCCAAGAAACACCTTCGTCCTCATAAGGGAAAAACTCTGTATTCAATACCCATATTTCCTGCGCATCATCGCCTGCATTAGGAACTTCAACCTCATTGACCATTTCCATTAAACTTACATATTTACGAACCTGCTGAACTTCGCCAGGAAGAAGCTCGTGCCCCTCTTCAATATAGTCTGGTGATTGCCATAAACAACGATTATCATCCCGATAAATATTACTATACTTGTCATTGCTAGAATTAAGAACAATATCTGAGTCAAGAATTTTCTGAGACAAATGAAGACCTATTTCTCTAGACATATCAGAATCTAACATTCGATCTTTAGCTGCAAAAAAATATTTTTTGGCTTCAACTACTAAGAAATGATCATCTGTATATGAATCATCCAAGAGCGCCCTAGCAATGCGGTCAAGGATAGGTTGAAGTCCGTCATTTAAGCTCACATCTGCTGGTAACAACTTAATCCATAACGACTTCATTCCCGGAAACTTTTCAATAGCTAATTGTTCTACCCGTGCATCTTCGATAACGCCAATCATAAGTCTTTGTAAATTACTTAATTCTTCACTACCTTTTTCATCATAAGATGAAAAAACAATATGCGCTGCTGCATGAGCAGAGCTTGCCCGATATACGTCCATACCAGCAACAATTGAATCTTCATCGGCATTTTCTGTTGGCTTATAATCATCAAATGCATCAGGCAAATGAATAAAGTAATGCTCAATATATGGTCGATAACCTTCACGTGTTTCATAGTCACCTGAAGTAGGCCGGATAAAGAAATCACGGCCCCATAGTGACCTAAGATACATGTTTAATCTGCGCTGAACATTAACAAAGAGAACACCTCTTTGCTCTTGTTTTAAAATCGCCTTAGCCTGTTCACTTTGCAAACTAAAATATTCAGTTTGCGCCTCGAAATCATCACGGTAGGCTGACACACCCCAAGTTGTCCAGCGTCTCAGACCTCCAAGAGTAAGCTGACCAAGCAAAACATCAAGACTCTCTAAGAAAGGTCTGATAGCTCGTGGCGCTTTGGCAACCAAGTTGTTTAATAAGCCTAAATAAGCCTTAAATAAATCAATTTCACCAAGTCTATTGGCGGCGGTTGGTGCTGTAGAAAACACCAATGCAATGACCTCAGAACTAGTCCTAGAATACATTTTAATGGCTATTGAATGCAAATCTGGAACCGCTTGCTCTCCAATTTCTTTAGCAACAATTGGAGCGCTTTCAATAAATGAAATCACTAAATCAACGCCACGACCTAAAGATTTTAAACCAAGTGCCGCCTCTAGATAAGACTGCAAGCCTCGGGGACTAAAAACACGCGTTGCCTCATGCCAGTTTGCCTCCAACACCTCGCCGGATTGCTCTCCTAACTCCTCTAGAAGGCCTTCAAAATCTGATAACTGAACTGACATAAATAATAAACTCGGTTGGTGTTATATTAATCTGGCCAAACGCGCTGAGACTGAGTAATATTTTTAGCTACAGGCTTCTTGGCCGCAGGTTTTTTGGCTGCAGGCTTCTTGGCCGCAGGTTTTTTGGCTGCAGGCTTCTTGGCCGCAGGTTTTTTGGCTGCAGGCTTCTTGGCCGCAGGTTTTTTGGCTGCAGGTTTTTTGGCTGCAGGCTTCTTAGCTACAGGTTTTGTCGCTGTGTCTACAGCATCCTTTTCAGGCTTATTAATACTACCTAACAACTTATCTTCTAATGAACTCATAAAGCACCCCTTTTTATTTATAGTTTAAAATTATCAAATACATCTTGAATACCAATAGCATTAGCTATTACTTTACTTTTACCACTTCTTTAATCACTGCTTCTATATCATCAACAGCTGTCGCGCCACGAGCGCCAAATTGATACACGCTGATACCTTCTAAGGCAGCCCATCGATAAGAAGCTCGCCTACTTAGTGAACTTTTAAGTGCAGGCAATCCACAAAACTCTATCGCTTGTTTCATCGCTTTTGAAAGTGCACTTCTACTCTCAACTTGGTTTCGAACAAGATAAGATTGAAGCTGACTGTTAGTTTCTTGAGCCTCTTTTACAGCATCAACCATATGCACACTACTCCACAAATCTGGAGGGGATGGCAATACTGGAATCAACAAAAGATCAACCATTTGTAATACTTGTTTTGTATGGCCGCTTTCTAAACTTGGCGGGCAATCTACAACAATAAATTCGAAATCACTCTCAGCAGTATTAATTGCTTGCTTGACATCCTTAGAAGCATTGACAACACTTGGCATGCCATCAGCCGAAGCTTTTAACCAGTGTTCTAATGTACCTTGAGGATCGGCATCCAGCAAAGCTGTACTACCCCTAGACATCAAACCAGACGCCAGATTTAAAGATAAGGTTGACTTTCCACACCCACCCTTAAGATTTGCTATTGCAATTTTTAATTTTGCCACTTCATCCCCCTTCGATAACAGTTATAGCATTTTTTGCTAACAAGTCTACTTTTTTAGCAAAGTCAAAATCAACTTCGGAAAACTGAGCTTCTTCTCTTGATTTAATAGAGACATTAACGTGAACACGACTAAAAGTCAAATCTGGGTAAAAACCATCTTCTTCTGATAGCTCCTGCAAATCGTCTAAAAAATCACGCATGTCATCATAGCTAGCATAATCAAAACGTTTAGTCATAAGCAAAGCGCGCTTTTGTACTTTCCAGCCTGATTCAGAAGTTTGACTTATTAACTGTTTAATTGAGTTTTCCATAGCTATTATTCATTTAATTCAGAGATCCATTTTTCAATAGAGTTTAAATGGCTTATTTCTTCTTGGAGAAGCGTATGAAATAATTCATAAGCTTCCATCAATCCTTGTTTTTGACAAAACAAGCTGGCATCCTTGTACAGTTCAACAACATCGTTTTCAAGCTGCCAATCCACTATTAAAATATCTTTTAGTGTTCTAGTTTTAGGGATAGCTTTAAGCTGGGTTGCTGTTGCAGTCAATCCCAGTTTTAACATAAAGCTGATAATTCTTGATGCGTGGTCAAATTCTTCATTAGCCTCTTCTGAGAACTTTAAAGCTTCAGCCTCCAAGCCCCAAAGCGTACAAAGTTTAGATTGAGTCAAGTAATACTGAATCGCTGACATTTCATGCTCAAGCGCTCTTCGCAAATACCAGCTTAGTTTGGAGTTTGCTAGCATTTTTTTAGCAATCCTTACATTGCAACTGCAATTTCAAATATACAAAATGATATGACAATTGATTCATTTTATTTGCACCATCTTAGAATATATTTAGTGTTTCAAATTAGACGTTAAGTAAAGGAGCCTACTCCCAATTGTCGATAATGCCGACAATAGTAAGATCGGTTATAGAGGCATAATTTGGCATTGCCCATCTCGCGGCAGAACCACTTGTTGTCACAACCCACTTCCCAATACCAACGCCAACAGGATCAGATGCACATAACACATTCCCCTTAAGATCTTTCATTACCCTTAACGAAATACCTTCAAGATTTTTAACAGATCGAGTACAAACAAGATCTTCTTGAACCTGCATAATCTCCATAGTTCAGCTAGCCTTCTTGGCCTTTATCCCAGTAATCAATGATGCCAACAATTGTTAAATCGCTTGGGTACTCTTTACTGCCAGCAGACTCTCTTGCTGCTGAACTACCAACACAAATAACCCAGTCCCCTGGAATACAGCCAACTGCATCAACCGCTACTAAAGGGGTGCCATTAGGCTTATCTCGCACAACCAGCAAAGGTCTCATACCAAGCGTTTTAATTCGGTTTGTAGAAACCAAAGTCTTATCAACCTGCATTATTCTCATAACTCTTCCTTATCTATAACCTCAAGATCACTGCCTAAAGGCAAATCTTGAACACTAAGCTGAAAAAACAAATTATTTCCAGCAGCTAAATCTTTATACCTATTCAATATTGCCCTCTTAACACGATGTGACTTCTGAACAACCCTGTCTCTAGATCCCGGTACTTTTGAGTCATAACGATAATGAATTGCAATAGGTATAGGGAGGCCTTTTTTTACATTAAGCCCTGAAAATATTTTAACACCAATATCTAAATCATCAGAACCCTCTTCAACGGTATCCAAATGAGCATAGTATGCAATGTTTCTTAATTGAATTTCTTGGAAACCGTCGCCAACACTAATATAACGTTCCGCATGACCAAGATCTGGATATGAACCACCATATAAATCAGCTACATATTCTATTTGAGAAAGATTATATTCAAGTAAATTTGAAATAACTTTTCTCATGCCTTCAGAAGGCTTTCCTTCTCCCTTACCCCAACCAGATATGTCACTACACTTGTCAATGGAATTAAACAACGCTAAGCGTGCTTGATCAGCGCTTAGATTTAGCGATTGATTGTATAAATCTGCACTATCAACATATCTATGAATACTTAACTCACCAGCAGAATCCGGAACGTGAACCCTTATAGAATCATTATCAGTGTCAACACCTATTAACAGTGTGTCAACATGAGATCCGCAGCAATAAGTATTATCAACTGCGCTATGAAACTCTTTTAGTTTTTCCAATCCAGCTTCTGCAGCTAGTTTATCGTTACTTCCATGAGCGGCACAACCTTGGTGCAGGGGGTCTGAACTACTTCGATGATAAACAACAATTTTTAGATATCGGGATTTATTATCTAAAGCATTTGAATTACGCATTCTAGATAATTCAATCTTTTCCCAATCACGAACATTAGATTCCACATTTAACAATGCACCAGCATAGGAGTTACGTACTGTAATTGCGGACAAAGGCAACCTCAATATGTATTTAGACAATCCTTTCAACCTGCCATCAGAGCAAGGAGTTATATCAACACTGTGGTAGCCACAATCAAGAAAAAAACTACGGGCGTCAACCCTAGAGTCTTCATTTCTACCTAAATCTTCAGAAAACTGAGTTACAGAACTATTAATCGCATTAAAGATTGATTTTGAATATAACAGTTTCATGTCCAAACCACTAATCCATGCAGATTCTAGGTACTTCTTAGGAAATACAAAATCTAATTCTTTAGTTGTAATGGCGTTTGCAAGAGAAACAAAGTTTTCATCATGCTGTATATTTCCAAGTCGTTTCAACACTGGAGTAATAAAGTCAAAGCGATTAGTGATGGATTCTTCACATCTGGCTAAATGAGCATTTTGCTTCATATTTGTAAGAGGATGCCTACAGACTCGTTCAGGCATTACATTGCATACTGGAGAGACATAAGTGGTAGACAGATCATCCGCATCTTGAGTGGAGATACTTTCCATCTTAGCACCCTGAGCCATACCAACTGGCGCAGTTCTATTAAGACCAGAACTTCTTGAAGCTCTGATCTTGTATGCATTTCTAGTATTCATTTTTTAGAATTACCCTCTTGCGCCACCGGATAATGTGATTCTTGATGAGCCACCTTCAGTACCACTTCCGCCACCATTACCATTTGTAATCTCAGGGCCTTCAACAATTACAACTTCACGATCTTTAAGAGCGTGCGCACCAATTAATCGTTCATTGGCTAAACCACCTCTTTGGGTTGCATTTCTATTTGCTGCAAACATACCTTCAGTGCCAGTTATATGACCACTTCTAGACCAATCATCGCCCGTGATTCCTCGTCCAAATTCATTACCTTCTCCTGTAACAACTTTGGCTGGAGTTTCTACTTGAGGCTGTGCAGGCTGTTTTTCAAAAGAATGTCTAAATTCTGGCGTACCAGTCATCACACCTTGCGCTTTAGAGATTGGACCTGTAATCCGAGAATTCACTCCAAAAACACTATCATGTACTCTTTCAGACCTATTTTGATAGGCAGATCGAGCTGGCGTTTGAACAGTAAAGTCTGAATCATACTTTTCAGTTTCAAACTGGTTACTGGTATAAGCTGAACCACTTAAATTTTGATCAAACCCTTTATTAAAGTTACCTGAAAATCTAGGATCAGACGAAGGCACATTACCACTCACTTCTTGTGTTGTATGGGATGTTTTCATAACTCTCTCACTAGCTTCAATTGAAGCTCTATCACAATATTGACTCATCTCTTCTCTTGAGCGATAGCTACTACCTGAAATTGTATTACATGTACCAACTTCATCACCACTAACCAATTCAGATTGCCCAAGTTGATTGCCTGATAATTGCTGATTATTCCAAGTGTTGCTAACTCTATTCTTATATGCAGCAGCCATAGGAACAGAATTACACCTCTGCTCAAAACTTTCTTTGCTTACATACTCATTACCGGTGACGCCCAGGCACATGCCATAGTCGTCACCCGTTAGCTTTGGGGAGCCGTTTACCTCACTTCCAGAAACATGATTACCAGTAATCGTATGCGTGTGATTAACTTTGTTAGAACGTTGATCGCACATAGCTCTGTTTGCAGAACTATCATATTGACTTCCTGTTAATTTTTGACATGTGCCAGACTCATTACCTGAAACCTTTTCATCTCTGTCCATCATGTTGCCAGTGACACCCATACCCTTGCGAGTTGTATCGACAGAAACCTTACTAGGTGTTAATGGCGCTCTATCGCCGCAATTTGCAACGAAGCGCTCATTTGAAACATACTCAGTTCCAGTAACATGCTTACATGAGTCTTGTGCATCTCCTGTAACACCAAGTGCTGAAGAGTGCTCGCCACCAGAAATTACAGAGCCACGATTTGTATGATTAACATCCACTTTGGTTGAGCCATTTGACTTACTATAAGGAGCAACTGAATAATCAGAACCGGTTACAACACCATTAGATCTGGACTCAGAACCTGTTGTTGAATTAGTTCTGGCTTCATCTGCTCCAGTTATTACTAAGTTTTTTTTTGAAGTGGCTTCAATCACTTTAGCAGGTGAATTTACACTGCCTTGGTTAGAACAACTGTTCGAGAAATGATCATAACTCAAATATTCACTACCAGTAATGGCAGTACAAGAACCTGGCTCTGTACCTGTAACCTTTGAAGTAGACTCTACTAAAGACCCAGTCATAGTCTGACCGTTAGAAGTTGTAGATTCATTAACTTTGGGCTCTTTAGGAGCAGGGGCAGCTGAACATAACTCTTGATATTGTTCTGTTCCTAAATATTCAGTACCTGTTACCGTCTTACAAGTACCAGATTCGCTACCGGTAGTCTTAGAGGTTTGTTCAACTAAAGTGCCGCTCACTGATTGTCCAGAAAGGGTTGTTCCAATTTCAACCTTAGAAGGTGCTTTTCCAGGTCTAATTCGACCACTAGGTCTGCACGACTCACTAGAACCTCTACCAACAGAGCATCTTTCTTCACGCTTTAATTTAGCCAGATCCCTGCCTGACAATGAGTTTTTATTATTATTAACTCGAGTTCTGCGTGCTTCTCTACCAATCTTTCCTGGTAAAGCTTGCTTTCCAGTTTTTGATAACTGCTTACGTCTATCACGACAGAATGCACGAACTGTTTTAGGTGCATCGGATTGTGCAGAATTAACTAGTTCACATAATGCATCAACTGCTTCATCACTATTAGATGCTAAATTTGCAGTATCGCATGTGCCACAAGTTTCTTTTAAGCCCTTTTCTTTGCAATCATCGCAACAATACTCATGATTATCATGAATTGCTTCATTGATCGTAGAGTTGGCCAATTCTTGTTCAGTCGAGTTAGAATTCAAAGTTGAATTCGACTGGACTGGCTGGCTATTTGCTGTAGCAGCTGTTTTTCGTCCTGGACGAACACGGCCACCAGACTGCTTCATACCAGCAGAGCCGGTTTTAGACATCTGCTGACGTCTAAGCTTAGATCGCTCACGTCCAGAAAGTTTCTCTGTTGAATTTATCATATTAAATACCTTTAATAATCAATCTATTAATTTTTTTTAATATTAAAGATTAAAAAAAATTGAAATCTATGTTTTTTGTTGTATTTAAAATGAATATCTATAAATGACATTCATTTTAATAACTGAATTACGCTTCAGCAGCTGAAGGTAGAATGTTTTCTACTTCACCATGAACACGTGCAATGATGTGGGCTGCAACCAGTCCATCACCTACACGCTCACAAGCGTCAGCACCAGCACGTACTGCTGCGTTTACCGCACCAGTTTCACCACGTACTAGAACTGT
>JAHZJR010000063.1 GCA_022600805.1 Pseudomonadota bacterium | reverse complement strand
TTGTTGTATTTTTATCAAAAATAGCCAAAAATAGCGATACAAAAGGCTTTAAAGGCCATTTTAAGGGCTATAAATAGCCATATTTGTAGTATATTTGCATTTTTTTGTATTTTTTTTGCAAATAAATGTTGACATTTAAAAACAGATCCGTATAATACGCACCATCTCGACAACATTGTTGAGAAAAAACGCAAGAGCAATCTTGCATAATTTATAAATTTAGGAGTTTTTAAAATGAAAAAACAATTACTAATCGCTGCAGTTGCAGCAACAATGACTTCAGCTGCTTTTGCTGAACTTTCAATTACTGGTGATGCTAAGTATGAATACAAAAATACTGATATTTCTGCTACAGCAACAACAGCTTACGGTACAGCTTCAGGTGCAACTACTTTAAACACTGGTAACACTGAAGTAAACATTAAAATGGTTGGTAAATCTGGCGATACTACAGTTGTTTTAAATCAAGAGTTTAACACTCATGGTTCTCAAGGTGGGTCAAGTTCTGTAGATACTGAAGACATGTACATTTCAACTAAAATTGGCGATATAGCTGTTAAAGCTGGTCATTACGCTTCAGGTACTTCAGGTATCTTAGGTGAAATCGATAACGGTTCACGTGCTACAGATAAAGTTACATTGTCTACTGAATTAGCTGGTGTTAATGTTTACATGGGTGATGCTGAAACTTCTGGTGAAATGAAAGGTAACATGTTTTATGGTGTTAAGGGCAATGTAGCTGGTTTTACTGTTGAAGCTAAGCGTGTTAACACAACTGCTGATGCATTTGCTGTTTCAGGTGATGTTGCTGGTGTTGCTGTTCGTTATGAAACTAAAAGCGTTGACGGTACTGATAATGATGTTGATTTCTTAAACTTAACAACTTCAATGAATGGTTTTGATTTAGGTTATGCAATGATTGATGCTGACTCTGATGGCAAGATTACGGAAGATGATTCTTCAATCTTTGCTGTAGAAAATGGATTATTGAACACGACTGCTAATGAAGGTTATGGTGATTCTAACCAACAGATTACAATTGGTACTAAGGTAGCTGGAAATACTGTGACATTTGCGGCTGGTTCAATTGGTTTTAAAGCAGCAGATATTAAGGATGTTGATTACAACCAAATTGATGTTAAGCGTGCTCTAGCTTCTGGTGCAACTCTTGCATTAACTTACACTCAACTTGAAGGTGGTGTAACTGGTGCAGCTAATGTTGATGTTGATGTTGATCAACTTGAACTTGATTTATCTGTTAAATTCTAAATCTTTTTTAGAAAACAGTTAACTTAACTCTAAGTTAAGTACTAGAAACCCTCAACTTCGGTTGGGGGTTTTTTTTTCGTCCTTTTTCTGAGCAGGCAAGGCCTGCTCAGGTAACATAACAAGTATGAGTATTAGAAATATCGAATTTGTAAATGGTGAGTATTATCACGTGTTTAATCGTGGAGTAGATAAACGCATAATATTTAACGATAAGTCGCAACAAGATTTTTTTTTTAAACGACTTCAGTTATTAAATACAACGGATAATTCAAAATATTTTAACAATCAAAGAAACAAGCACAAAGATCAGGATGTTAACGGCATTGGCGATCAGTTAGTTAGTATTGTTGCTTATAGCTTATTGCCAAATCACTATCATTTACTTTTAAAGCAAGAGGTTGACAACGGCATTTCACAATTTATGCAAAAATTGGGCACTTCATATACCATGTTTTTTAATCAACAAGAAAAGCGAAGTGGCAGCTTATTTCAGGGGAAGTTTAAGGCTACGCACTTATCTGGCGAGTATGCTTTATCAACAGTATCCGCTTATGTAAATTTAAATCACAAACACCATAGAATCGATCCAGCTAAAAATCTTGTTAAATCAAGTATTTTTGAGTATTTGGATAAAGAATTAGGTATTTGCATTTGTGACCCTCTAGAGATTAGAGCTATTATTGCTGAATCTGGTGGATTGACTGATTATAAATCGTACATCAAGCAGGCTTCAATCTCTTTTGCTGATAATAAAGGTTATTCATTATCAATCGATGATTTTGAATTTTAATTACCTGAGCAGGCAAGGCCTGCTCAGGTAATTATAAAGTGAAAAAACATTAAAATAATTAGTTTATATTATTTATTTACAAATGATGATACAGCTTACAAATAGAGCGCTATTAAAACTTAGCGGTGCTGATGTGCAAAGCTTTTTACAAGGGCAATTTTCTAACGACATTGACGCTTTAAAAGAGGGTACTGTGCAGCTTAATTCCTATTGCCAGCATCAGGGAAAAATTATTGCACTTGTTTGGGTGATGAAGTCAGCGGATGATTTTTATTTATCTTTCCCGAGTGATTTGACTGAGATTGTTGTTAAGCGCCTCACTATGTTTAAGATGATGTCAGATGTGGCCATTGAAGATGTAAGTGACTCAATGATTCAGCTTGGCTTGCTTGAAGGTGATAGGCAAGGCCTGTCACCCTTTAAGCTTAATGCTCAGCAGTCTATTGCGTTGGTCAGTGATGTGAATGGTATTGAATTGTCAAATAGTGGAGTTTGGGCTCAGGCTTGTATTGCGAACGAAGTGCCAGAAGTTACTTTATCAACCAGTGAGAAATTCGTGCCGCAACTGCTTAATTTGGATATTGATGAGGTGGGGGTGAGCTTTACCAAAGGCTGTTATCCTGGGCAAGAAGTGGTGGCACGACTGCATTACCTAGGTAAATCTAAAAGACGCATGCGTGCTTTTGAGTGTGATGGAGAGGTTAAGGTAGGCGATGAATTGCTCGTTACTGGTTCGGCTTCTGCCAAAGCTTCTGGTGTGGTTGTGCGATGTGCAACATTAGACGCTAAATCTTTATGTTTGGCAACAATTGAAGTGGCTTATGAAGATGACGAAATAACGCTCAATAATACGCAACACACTAAACTTATCAGGATAAATCATGATTAAATTTTTATTAATCAACCGTCAAGCAGGCGGTACTGCATTTGGATAACAGTATATTAATTGATGTTGGCAATACAGCGATTAAATGGCTGTTTAAGGGTGAGTACAGCTCAGTATTAATTTCCGATTTTTCGCTAGACTTATTGCCTAAATCTGAGCGAATGTTGATCAGCTGTGTTGGGGATAAATCTCTTTTAAAGGGTTTGGATAAAGCAGTATTTGTCCAGTCACCAGCCCAGTTTGGGCAGTTTGTTTCAGCCTATCAAACACCACAAACATTAGGTGTAGATCGTTTTTTAGCCATGATCGCCAGTATAGATCAGTACCCTAATCAAACACGACTAATTATTGATGCAGGCAGTGCGCTGACTTTTGATTTGGTGCTTGCTGATGGCAGACATCAAGGTGGATTGATCATGCCAGGCTTGGTTATTTTGCGCCACAGTTTTGCACAATTTTCTAGCGAATCTAAGCAGTTGATACTCAAAGAAACTGCTAATAATACCCAACACGCCTGGGAATATGGAACTTCACAGATGTTTATGAGCGTGATTGAACAGCAAATTCAGACTCATCTTTCCCAATATGGCGATTTGCAAGTTATTTTAACGGGTGGTGACGCTAAAATAATTGCCTACCGTTTGCAATGTTCTGTTGTTATTAAACCGCATTTAGTCCTTGACGGGCTTGCGCTTTACGCACAAGCTTAGACAGCCTTGGTATAATGCGCCTTTATTAATTTAACGTTAGAGCCATGCAAGACAATCGAGTTTTATCCGGTATGCGACCAACAGGTCAGCTTCATTTGGGCCATTATCATGGCGTTTTAAAAAATTGGCTTGAACTACAAAATGAGTATGACTCTTACTTTTTTGTCGCTGATTGGCACGCTTTTACCACGCATTATTCTGACAAAATCGACTTAGAAACAAATGTTATGGAAATGGTGGTTGACTGGTTGGCAGCCGGCATTAACCCTAATACAGCCACAATTTTTGTTCAGTCAAAGGTACCGGAGCATGCTGAGTTGCATTTACTATTGTCGATGACCACACCGCTTTCATGGTTGGAGCGTGTGCCGTCTTACAAAGATCAACAGCTTAAATTAAAAACTAAAGACTTGGGTACTTACGGTTTTTTGGGTTATCCATTATTACAAAGTGCTGACATTTTGATGTACAAAGCCGGATTAGTGCCTGTGGGTGAAGATCAAGTGGCACACATAGAGCTAACGCGTGAAGTAGCGCGCCGTTTTAATCATGTTTATGGACGTGAAGCGGACTTTGAGGAAAAAGCAGAGGCGGCGATTAGCAAGATGGGTAAAAAACAAGCCAAATTGTTTCGCTCATTGCGCAAATCTTACCAAGAAACGGGTGACGATGAGGCCATGGTTAAAGCGCAAGCTTTATTGCAAGATCAACAAAATATTACCTTGAGTGATCGTGAGCGTCTGGCAGGCTATATTGAAGGTGTGGGTAAAATTATCTTGCCTGAGCCAGAGTCTTTATTAACCAAAGCATCAAAAATGCCCGGACTAGATGGGCAAAAGATGAGCAAGTCTTATGGCAATACGATTTCTTTGCGCGACAGTGCTGAAGATATTGAGGCTAAGATTAAACGCATGCCAACAGATCCTGCACGCATTAAGCTGACTGATGCGGGTGATCCGAATAAATGCCCTGTTTGGCAACTACATGAAGTGTATTCTGATGAGCAAACACGCGACTGGGTTGTGGATGGTTGTACTCAGGCAAAAATGGGTTGTGTGGCCTGTAAACAGCCTGTGATTGAAGCCATGCAAGCGGAGCTAGTGCCAATGCAAGAACGCATTGCTAAGTATCAAGCAGATCCAGATTTAATCAAACAGATTATTCATGAAGGCTCAGAAAAGGCACGAGCGGTGGCGCAAGAAACCATGGCAGAAGTTAGAGATTCAATGGGTATTACTTATTAATTATGGCTGAACGATTACAAAAACTCATCGCAACGGCTGGTTATGGTTCGCGTCGTTGGGCAGAAAGACTGATTGAGCAGGGACGTATTGAAGTTAATAATAAAGTGGCACAAATTGGCGACAAGTGCGAGATAACTGATAAAGTAAAAATTGACGGCAGAAGTGTGGATCTTGAGCGCTATCAAGAGGAAGAAACCAAGGTGTTGATTCTTAACAAACAAGCGGGTGTAATTTGCTCCAACAAAGATGACGAAGGCCGTAAAAGTGTCTATAGTTTGCTGCCGAAGGAGTCTCGCTGGGTGATGGTAGGCCGCCTAGATTTGAACACTTCGGGTTTGTTGCTGTTTACCAATAATGGTGATTTGGCTAACAAGCTGATGCATCCTAGTTCGCAGATTGATCGTGAATATGCTGTTCGAGTGTTGGGTCAAGTAGAAGGTGAAGATATTAAGCAATTGACCACAGGCATTGAACTAGAAGACGGATTTGCCAAATTTGATCGAGTCACCATTGGCGGCGGCGAAGGGGCGAATCGTTGGTATAAGGTGGTCTTAAAAGAAGGACGCAAGCGTGAGGTTAGACGTCTTTGGGAGTCTTTGGGTTTTAAGGTTTCACGCCTGATTCGTATTCGTTTTGGGGAGATTCGACTGCCTGAAAAACTAAAGGCCAACCAATACGACTACCTAAAGCCTGGACAGGTTAAATTGTTGCTCAATTCAGTTAAACTTTAGTTAAATCTGTAAATATTTGACTTAGGTCAAATATTTATTTTTGCATTGTTGATAGAATGTTGTTGTTAAAGATAAGAAAAGGAAACAACAATGATTATGAACGAACTCAACGCCGATACGGTGTTCTACATGAGCCTGTTAATGGTTGCATTAGCGATCGTTAGTTTTGTTATTTTTGCTATTGGTAGAAGATTTAAATTCTTTAAAAAATAGCACGATAAATTTCCAATAAGCCTATATTATTCTTCTGTTTTAACAACAAGAAAAATGCTTATGCCTATCAATGAATTAAATACAGACGGCGTCTTTTGGGCAGCTGTCTTTTTTATGGTGGCTTCTGCGGTGCTGGCTATTTATTTAAAGCTTTATTTTAGATCTAAAAAGTAGTTCGGCATTGCGCTTTACTCGCTATTTTCGTTTTCAAAAAACTAAGCCTATCACGTATAATGGTGCTTTTTAGTTTTTAAACGTTTTAAGTGCCAATGTCTGATTACAAATCCACCTTAAACCTGCCTGCCACTAAGTTTGCCATGAAAGCAAACCTTGCAAATCGTGAAGGCGGATTTCTTAAAAAATGGCAAGACGATGATTTGTATGCACAAATTAGAAAAAATAATCAAGGCAAGCCTAAATTTACACTGCATGATGGCCCTCCTTATGCCAATGGTGATATCCATATTGGCCATGCGGTTAACAAAGTACTAAAAGACATTATTGTTAAGTCAAAGTCTTTGTCAGGTTTTGATGCACCTTATGTGCCAGGTTGGGATTGTCACGGTTTGCCAATTGAGCTGAATGTTGAAAAGAAAAAAGGCAAAGTTGGGGTTAAGATCGATGCCAATGCATTTAGAGCTGAATGTCGTCAATATGCTGATGTTCAAGTGGCCAAACAAAAGCTTGATTTTCAGCGTTTGGGTATTTTGGGTGATTGGAATAATCCTTATCTAACCAAAGACTTTCAATACGAAGCTGATATTGTCAGAGCGTTAGGCAAAATTGTTGATAATGGCCATGTGTCTAAAGGTTATAAGCCGGTTCATTGGTGTACTGAGTGTGGCTCGGCTTTAGCAGAAGCGGAGGTGGAGTACAAAGACAAGCAGTCGGATGCGATTGATGTTAAGTTTCGTATTGTTGATGATTCAATTTTTAAGGTTGAAAAACCAGTTTCTGTGGTTATTTGGACCACTACTCCTTGGACGTTGCCAGCCAATGAAGCGGTCGCATTGCACCCAGAGCTTAGCTATGTGCTTGCTGATACGGGTACAGAGTATTTATTATTAGCTCAAGATTTGGCTGAGTCTGCGTTATCACGTTACGAACTTGAAGCCGATATTCAAACGGTGATATTTGGTGGTAGTGCGCTAGAAGGTTTAAAAGCTCAGCATCCATTTTATGACAAGCAAGTGCCGATTATTTTAGGTGAGCACGTCACCACTGACGCCGGAACTGGTGCGGTACATACTGCGCCTGCGCACGGCCAGGAAGACTTTGCAGTAGGCAAACAATATGATTTACCAGTTAATTGTCCCGTTGATGGACGTGGGGTATTCTTTGAGGATACCGAGCTACTCGCTGGCCAATTTATCTTTAAAGCAAATGCCAGTGTTATTGAGCTCTTAAAGTCAACTAACACGCTAGTAAAACATGCGCCATTACAGCATTCTTATCCGCATTGTTGGCGTCATAAAACCCCGGTTATTTTTAGAGCAACACCACAATGGTTTGTATCCATGCAAGATAATGGCTTGCGTGATGCGGTTAATGCTGAGATTCCTAAGGTTGATTGGATTCCAGATTGGGGCAAGAAGCGCATTGAACTTATGGTGGGTAATCGCCCTGATTGGTGTATTTCTCGCCAACGATTCTGGGGTGTGCCAATTACTTTGTTTACTCATAAACAAACAGGAGAGCTGCATCCTAATACTCAAGCACTATTTGTTGAAATTTCAGCAATGATTGAAAAGCAGGGGATTGAAGCGTGGTTTGAGATAGATGTTCAAGCGTTGCTTGGCGCTGATGCAGATGATTATGAAAAAGCCACTGATACACTTGATGTTTGGTTTGACTCTGGTGTCAGCCATTTTGCTGTGCTTAAGGCAAGAGAAGGGTTATCTGATGTAGCAGATTTGTATCTAGAAGGTTCTGATCAGCACCGAGGTTGGTTTCAATCGTCACTAATTTCATCAGTCGCCATTAACGGCAAGGCGCCTTATAAGCAAGTATTAACG
>JAHZJR010000148.1 GCA_022600805.1 Pseudomonadota bacterium | reverse complement strand
GGGGTGATCAGGCCGGACAGCCCGATGATGTCAGCACCGTGCTCCTGCGCCGAGTCCAGAATCTTCTGGGCAGGCACCATCACACCGAGATCGATCACGGTGTAGTTGTTGCACTGCAGAACAACCCCCACGATGTTCTTGCCGATGTCGTGGACATCGCCTTTCACGGTCGCCATCACGATCGTCCCGTTGGTGTCTTCATCTGCCGAGCCGCCGGATTCCTCTTTCTCCGCCTCGATGAACGGCAGCAGGTAGGCAACCGCTTTCTTCATCACGCGGGCCGACTTCACGACCTGGGGCAGGAACATCTTGCCTGCCCCGAAGAGGTCGCCGACGACGTTCATGCCGTCCATCAGCGGGCCCTCGATCACCTCGATCGGTCGACCCCCTGCGGCCGCGATCTCGGCCCGCAGTTCCTCGGTGTCGTCGTCGACGTGCGCGTCGAGGCCCTTCACCAAGGCGTGCGTAATTCGCTCACGGATCGGCAGGGCGCGCCATTCGGCGGCCACCGGATCATCGGCCTTCTCCGAACTGTTGTACCGCTCCGCGATCTCCAGGAGCCTTTCGGCCGCGTCCTCGCGGCGGTTGAGTACAACGTCCTCGATCCGGTCCCGCAGCTCTGCGTCGATCGAGTCGTAGGGCACCAGGGCACCCGCGTTGACGATGCCCATGTCCAGGCCGGCCTTGATGGCGTGGAACAGGAATACCGCGTGAATCGCTTCGCGGACGGGGTTGTTGCCCCGGAACGAGAACGACACGTTCGAGATGCCGCCGGAGATGTGCACCCCGGGCAGGTTCTCCTTGATCCAGGCGCAGGCCTGGATGAAGTCGATCCCGTACGTCGCGTGCTCCTCGATACCGGTGGCCAGCGCAAAGCAGTTCGGGTCGAAGATGATGTCCTCTGGCGGGAAATCGACCTCTTCGGTCAGGATCCGGTAGGCGCGCCCGCAGATCTCCTTGCGCCGTTCCAGGTTGTCGGCCTGCCCCTGCTCGTCGAAGGCCATCACCACGACGGCGGCACCGTATTTGCGGCACAGCCGTGCTTCGCGGATGAATTTCTCCTCGCCCTCCTTCATGGAGATCGAGTTCACGATCGGCTTGCCCTGCACGTTCTTCAGGCCAGCCTCGATGACCTCCCACTTGGAGGAGTCGATCATCACCGGAACACGGCTGATGTCCGGCTCGGCCGCGATCAATTTGGTGAACCGGTCCATCGCGGCGATGCCATCGATCATGCCCTCGTCCATGTTGATGTCGATGACCTGCGCACCGACCTCGACCTGCTGCAGGGCGACCGACAACGCGGTGTCGTAGTCCTCGGCCTTGATCAGGTTTCGGAACCGGGCGGAACCGGTGATGTTGGTGCGTTCCCCGATGTTCACGAACAAGGAATCGTCGGTGATGTTGAGCGGCTCCAGGCCGGAGAGCCGGGTCGCAATTGGAATCTCCGGCACCTCGCGCGGCGGTCTACCCGCCACGACCTTGGCGATCTCGGCGATGTGCGGCGGCGCCGTACCGCAGCAGCCACCCACCAGGTTGACCAGGCCGGCTTCGGCGAACTCAGCGATGTAGCCGGCCTGGTGTTCGGGTGATTCGTCGTACTCACCGAAGGCGTTGGGCAGACCGGCGTTCGGGTAGCAGGAGACGAAGGTATCCGCGATCCGCGACATCTCGGCGATGTAGGGTCTCATCTCCGGCGCCCCCAGCGCGCAATTGAGGCCGACCGCGAGCGGCCGCACGTGCCTGATCGCGTTCCAGAATGCCTCGGTGACCTGACCGGACAACGTCCGCCCGGAAGCATCGGTGATGGTGCCGGAGATGATCACCGGCCAGCGGCGTCCCCGGTCCTCGAACAACGTCTCGATGGCGAATACCGCGGCCTTGGCGTTCAGCGAATCGAAGATCGTCTCGACCAAAATGATATCGGCACCACCATCAACCAGGCCGTTGGCAGCTTCCAGATAGGCGGCAACCAACTGGTCGTAGGAGACGTTGCGCGCGCCGGGATCATTGACGTCTGGCGAGATCGACGCGGTCCGCGTCGTCGGACCGAGGGTGCCGGCGACGTAGCGTGGCTTCTCCGCGGTGCTGAACTCGTCGCAGGCCACCCGCGCCAGGGCAGCGCCGGCGTAGTTCAGCTCGTAGCTCAGTTCCGCCATGTCGTAGTCGGAGAGCGAGACCGCGTTCGCATTGAACGTGTTGGTCTCCAGGATGTCGGCGCCCGCCTCGAGGTACTCGCGGTGGATCCCCCCGATGATGTGCGGCTGCGTCAGGGTGAGCAGGTCATTGTTGCCTTGGAGGTCACTGGGCCAGTCCTTGAACCGCTCGCCGCGGTAGCCAGCCTCGTCCGGCCGGTCCCGCTGGATCGCAGTACCCATCGCGCCGTCGATCACCATGATCCGGCGCCGCAGACCTGCGGTCAGTTCATCGGTGCAGTCCGGGCGGATGTTCGGCACGAAGGTGTCCGAGAGAATGGCGTTCACGTGCGCTCCTTCCGTGGTGGAAGGCGTCCTTAGCTCTGCCGAGCGTGGCGGATAACGGGAGGGAGCGGCCCCCCGATAACCGTTGCAACGCCTCTCGACCAGGCAAGTCTACGTCGCCACCCGCTCGACATCTGAGACGCCCAATTCCTCGCGGCGATTGACCGCGCCCTGTTAGCGACCGGCTCCCGTGAGCGACTGGTCGCCGAACGTATTCGGGCTCGACTTTGGTCGCGACTGCGGGTCGATGCCGCTAATCCGGCCCACGCAGGGCTTACGCTGGCCTTGTGACCCCCTCGGATTTCAGCGGTCCGAAGCCATCCGACCTGCCCGATTTGCACGACACCGTCATCGTCGCAGCGTTCGAGGGGTGGAATGACGCCGGTGACGCGGCCAGCGATGCGCTCCAGCACCTGGACTCCGTGTGGGAGGCCAACGCGCTTCTCGAGATCGACGACGAGGCCTACTACGACTACCAGGTGAACAGGCCGGTGATTCGCCAGATCGAGGGCGTGACTCGGGAACTGCTCTGGCCGTCGATGCGGATATCGCACTGCCGGCCGCCGGGCAGCGATCGCGACATCGTGCTGATGCACGGGGTGGAACCCAACATGCGCTGGCGAACTTTCTGCGCGGAGTTGCTGGCCATCGCGGACAAGCTCAACGTGCAGAAGGTCGTCATCCTGGGCGCTCTGCTGGCCGACACCCCGCACACCAGGCCGGTACCGGTGTCGGGTGCGGCCTACTCCTCCGACTCGGCGAAGGCCTTCGGACTGGAGGAGACCCGATATGAGGGGCCGACCGGCATCGCCGGAGTATTCCAGGACGCCTGCGTGCAGGCCGGGATACCGGCAGTCACGTTCTGGGCCGCAGTCCCGCACTATGTGTCGCAGCCACCGAACCCCAAGGCCACCGTCGCTCTGCTGCGGAGGGTCGAGGATGTCCTCGACGTCGAGGTGCCACTTGCCGACCTGCCCGGCCAGGCCGAGGAGTGGGAGCAGGCGGTCACCGACATGACCTCCGACGACGACGAAATCGCCGAATATGTCCAGTCCCTGGAGGAACGCGGCGACGCCGAGGTCGACATGGACGAGGCGATCGGCAAGATCGATGGTGATGCGCTGGCCGCCGAGTTCGAGCGCTACCTGCGTCGCCGAGGGCGGTAGCGCCCGACCGAAGACCCCGAGGGCGGTAGCGCCCGGTAGCGCCCGCTGGTGTGCATACAGATCGCTATTTGAGCAGTATTCGCGATCTGAACGCACACTAGGCCGGCGTCAGCGCGTAACAGACCAGGCGGCGGATCACCGCTCTTCCAATTCTTCGATCCGGGCGCTCATGGACCGACCGAGCGCAGCCACCTCGGCGTCCATTCGCGGAAGCAGCTCAGGCACCAACGTGCCCACCTGGCGGTCGCCGACGAAGGTGGACAGGAGCGGTTTGAGCCACCGGAACGTGCCGACCCAGCCTGGACAGTTGACGTGTCGCCTGCGCTGCTCGATGCCGGAGACGAAGGCCCGCCCACAGGCTTCGACGGACGTCGTTTTGTTCAGCGGAAACGGCAACTTGGTCACGAGCTCGGCGAATGTCGGCATATCGGCTCTTGATTCGCGAACCAACGGCGTGTCGATCCAGGACATGTGCGCGGAACCGACGTCGACTCCGCGGTACCCGACCTCCAGACGAAGAGCGTTGGCGAACTGCTCCACCGCCGCCTTGGCGGCGTTGTACGGAGCCAGGCCCGGCGCAGGCGCGTACGCCGCCAGCGACGAAACGATCAGCACATAGCCGCGCCGATCGACGACCGAGGGGAGCGTTGCCCGTACGGTATGAAAGACGCCCATGACGTTGACGTCCAGCATTGTCTGGAACGCCTTGGGGTCGACCTGCAGCACCGAACCGTAGGTTGCGATGCCGGCGTTGGCCATGACGATGTCGATGCCGCCGAATCGGTCGACGGCGCTCGCCGCCGCGCTCTGCATGGCCGCTAGGTCGCGCACGTCAGCCACGACGCTGTATACGCGATCACCGCCCAACTCGCGCACGAGTTCGGCAAGCGGTGCGTCATCGATGTCAGTCAGGACCAACCTGGCGCCTCTGCCGTGCAGTCGGCGGGCGACTTCGGCGCCGACACCGCGTGCGGCACCGGTGATGAAGACCGTCTTTGCGGCCACAG
>JAHZJR010000103.1 GCA_022600805.1 Pseudomonadota bacterium | reverse complement strand
TTATAGATGGGGTGTGTTATTGGAAACCACCAACGCCAACAATTTCATCTGAGTTTGGTTTAAGTGAAAATGATATTATTGTAGATGACACAGACTGTCCAGAGTTAACAATATTAGCTTCATTTTATCTTGAAAGACCTGACGATGAAAGTTGTGAACCCGAAGACGGTAGTGATATAACCGCTAGTTTAGTTGTATATACTGGTGATAGTCTTGATAATACAGTAATCCCCACAACTGTTCTTGATACGTTTACATTAAGTGATAATGGATATTGTCAATGGACCGATATCTCTAGCACCATCGTAAACGATTTTAACACACCGTTTAAGGTTAAGTTAGTTTTAAATGGGGTTAAAGATTGTTGTGAATATGACATCTTTGTTGATGACTTACAAGTACTTTGTACTAAACAAGACGCTATTACAGTTAATACCAATAATTTATGTCCAGGTTTTAAATTAAAAAGAGTAATAGACAACAAAAAATCTTGGGTTCAAAATATAGAAAACCCTATTAATAGGGTTTTTGCACCAAGCCCTGACGCGACATTACCTTGGAGATATACAGATTATTTTGAACAATCTGGTATATACGATAATGATAGTAGGTTAGTTTTAAATAGTAAGGAAATAGACTTGTTATTTAATATGAAAAAACCAGTAAAACCTTGTCCCGATGGATATACATACAACCCAAACGGTGATAATTGTTTTAGAAGTATCATTAGTTGTCCTGATGGTTATACGTTAAGTGGTGATTCAACTACTTGTTACAGTGGTACCACTGGAGCCACTACATCAGCATTTACCCAAACAGAAGTAACAAACAGGGTGAGAAACTCATGTAACACAGATTTAAATGTTTACGATTTAATAAATTACAAGAAAAATTTCCAAAACTATTGGGTTAAGTTTGTTGAACAGTTTATTCCAGCAACAACAATATTTGTTTCAGGTGAAAAATGGTCAAACAGAAATGATGAAATTTGTCCAACAATTGAAGAGTGTAGTTATGATAACTTATTTACAGCCAAAAACTTAGGTTTAGAAGAGGTTGATGACACAACCGAACCAATTTTTACCCCATCAATTATTGACGGTAGAAATGGTAGATTAGGTAGTAGGTCTGAGGTTGAGACATCTGATGAAATTATAATATCTAAGAAAGGTGGTGACTATGGTGACAATACCCAAAAAGGGCCAATAAAACTAGAAAACTTTTTAGGTTCTTTTATTGAAAAAGACAATTCTATCATAAGAGAAGGAGGGTTGACTTTTAAGAAGGGTGAATTAACCTTACTTAAGAAAGGTCAAGTAGAGTATCAAAATAAATTTAAAAATAAAGTACTTGTATTTAATAGATAATGGGAGCAAATGAAAGTATAAGATTAAGAACTACACCTGGTGAAACTAAAAATATCGTAGTAAAAATAAATCAAGAATTTGATACAATAGATTTTTTAAGCTTAAAAATAACACAAGAAGAAGCTTATAGGAATTTTTGTTCAGACTATGGTGTTGTCGCAGGAAGAGTAATAGCTAACGATGGTTTTGGTGTTGCTAATGCTAAAATATCTATTTTTATACCCCTTTCAAGTGAGGACCAAGAAGACCCAATTATAAGTAGTTTATACCCTTATTTTACACCCACAGATACAGATGGAAGAGGTATTAGATACAACCTATTACCAAGTAGTGGAAAATCATTTGATGTAACAATAAAAGTACCGAATACACTAAACGGTCAAATACAAGACCCTAATAATAGTTATTTCTCGGCTTTAAATAAAAATTTTAGTTCCCTAGGTTCTTTTATCCAAGGGAGTGTTTGGGACTTAGTTCCTGGTGAGAGTATTTTTGGTGTTAATGGTTCTTCTAAATGGCGTAGAACTATTGTGGCTAATTCAGGTCCAGAAACAGTTGTTGGAACCTTCCCTTCTAAAACTAAAATGTTAAATAATGATTCATTATTAGAAATTCATGAAAAATACTATAAATACACAACAACAACAAATAATTCTGGTGATTACATAATATTTGGTGTACCTACAGGAGTTAGGACATTACATATGGATGTCGATTTAAGTGATATCGGTGGGGATAGTTTAATACCTGATGATTTTATAAGTACAGGGTTTCCCCCATCACAATTTGATTTAATAGAAGGAAATCTTAAGTTTAAATCTAGTAGCAACTTAGATACTTTAGCACAAATAGAAGGCCAAAATTTATCAGTGGATGTAATACCTTTTTGGGGTAATACGGAACAATGTGAAATAGGTATTACCAGACAAGACTTTAACTTAACAAAACAAATTAACCCTTCAGCTTTACTTGTTTTTGAAGCCTTTGCTAACCAAGACTCTGGTAGATACATTAAAAAAGACGGAGGTCTTGCACCTTGTGGTTCTGCTGGTGGTGATGATGACGAGGTAGGAGCAATGTTTTTAATGGGTAATTTAGGGGTTGGTGTAGAGGCTTGTCAAATTATAGATAACATTCCTGGTGATTTTTTACCTACAAGAACATTCCCTGACGGTAAAGTAATTTATACCATACCAATGTTTGAAAATAGAAAAGTAACAAATGAGTTTGGTGATATAGTAGACGGAGATGATGCAAATGGGATAGGAATACCAACAGCTGGAAACTATAACATTTTTGTTTACTCACTTACAAACAACCATTTTGTTGAAGACACTGATTCAGTGGGTTTTGGTACCCATCTTATACGTCAGGTAAAATATCTTTATGATATAGAAAAAAATAAAAGATTGGTTTATACGGTAGGTACAGCATCACAGTTACATGATAATGATGGTAGTGAGAAAAAAACAAACGCAATTGTGGTAAATGGAACTAATTACTTTGCTGGGGGTTCTAATTTAAATTTCCCTAGTACAAATAAGTTTGGTAGTGATGTGGTTTTTTCTGCGATAGATGGTGCAAAAAACCTAAACAACTACCCCATAGTTCATGGTTCCTTATATTTCCGTAGATTTGAGGTTGATGTTGATAATCAACAAGATTTAAGGTATTGTAGTAAAACCGTAAGAGACTACTCACTCGATGGTTTTTACGGAGTACCACCAACAGCAAGTAACTGGTT
>JAHZJR010000147.1 GCA_022600805.1 Pseudomonadota bacterium | reverse complement strand
GTAAAGGTTAATTGTCCTTTTGCTAATTGTTCTCTACCTATATCTGTTAATTTTACTCTTACTAAGGTAGTATCTTGTTTATTTATATAACTCATTTCCTCTTTTATTTATTAATAAATATATCAAATGTTATTATTTTAATATGATTCACCGCTATTAACTAATATTTCTATTTCATTAACATCACTATATGTTACACTATAAATAGTTTCACCAATAATAGGGGTGTAAAATTTTTCATTTTTAACTCTATATATAAATTTATCGCCAGCTTTAGCATTTGTCAATGTTACTTGCGAACTATATGATCTTTGTGAGATAATATAATCTACAACAAAACTGTATAGTATTGTATCAAAATTTGTATCATTTACATCTGCAAATTCTATAACGAATCTACCTTCGTTATTTAAAGGTGGTGTATCAATGAACCAACTAATTGTAGGACTATTAGTTCTAATACCCCCATTAACATTTGCTTTAGGTAAATAAAAAGCTTCTATTATATCACCCGTATTTATTATATCTTCTAATATTATTCTTCTAGGGTTAGAAACTGATCTAAAATATTCTATATTGTTAGATAATACTGAACCATTTATAGATAATACTACATCACTTGCAGGATCACTTATTAAGTAAAATTCGTATTTATTTTCAGTTGTATTATAAAATACTCTATCTGTAGGTAGTTGAGTATCTGTTGCTCCTGAATTTGTAACACCACTAACTACATATAAATCAGGGAATAATGTATTCGAATTACTTTGATCTATATATGCCACAGTCAATAGTTGATTATCTAATGGTTTAAATGATAATCTAACATAAGGTGTTGCACCTGTAGTTACCGCACTATATTCAATATTATTCGCCAAAACTGAACCATTATAACTAACTATAGGGTTACTTAAACCGTTTATTATGTAATCTGTAACGCCTGATTGCGTGAATCTAGATGTAACTACTAAACTACTTGTAGTTAGAATCTCAGAAACTGCAGAATTATTAAAATTAGGTTTACTGGATTCATATAGACTTATAAAATACCAATCCGTTTCTGGGACATATAAACCATATAACTCACCTCTTTTATATGTATTTATAGAATTTTTTCTAACTTCTTGTTTTTTAGATAACAATGTATTTACATCATATTGCCAATAAGATTTAATAATAAATTCACCTTCACCTATGTTTGCGGTTTGTATAGATATAGTATTCGCAGTATTCGCAGTTAAATTTTCATATGGTATGGAAAAATTAGATCTTTCCGATCTAGTAAATTCGTTAACTGTTTTGTCGAATCTATAAACTTCACCATAATATGATAGTTTTTTTGGTTCTACAACATTATTAACATTGTTAACTAATAAATCAAATAAATAACCATCTCTTGTCGTTGGTATCAAATACACACTTCTATCACAAGATATTGTTTTATCTGTAATTGAATTTGGTAATCCCCAATATGAAGACGTACCAGTTATGGTACTACTCGTCAATGTTATACCATTTTCTTCAAAATTACATTGAACTCCTAACCCATTAGGTCTATGTATAATATGTAAATTAGTATTATCATAATCTGCTAAATAAATTCTTTCATCTGGTGCCATTTGTAATGAACCAAAACTTGCACCACCAATTCTTGCAACTACGATAACATTGTCTAACATTTCTGTAGAAGAAGTGTAGGTTAAATCAAACTGATAAACTTTTTCACCAGCACCCTCACTAACATAAAACTTAGAAGAATCCGATGAAAATTCTAAACCATAAGGTCCAACATCAAACGTCTTCCCAGTGATAGTTAAGAAATTACTTAAAGTCCCTGCAGATGCATCAAAATCAAATATATCTATAATATCTTCATCATATAGTACTGATATTAGTTTACTACAATCAGGAGAGGTCTTCATATACCCTCTCGCAGTATTGTGTGTACTACCTATACTTGTAATGGTTGGTCCAGTTAAACCTGAAGAAGATAATCTATATGAGTAATAATTTGTATCCCCACTTGTATGTGTTACAACCCAATAAGACTCCCCATCACTATGACTACACGCAGTAACTTTTTCAGTTAGAGGTGAATTAATAAGTTTAATATTTTTAGTTTCAACTTCCCCATCACCATCTTGTAATTCCATATTTACTATAGAATACTCAAAACCATTAGGACTTCCGTTGTAATCTGTTGTAAACAAATAATACTTATCGGATTGCGGTTTAGGAGTAATAACAACTGATTGTGTTGAAGTTCCCGAACTAGATAACCCTGTACCATTAACCATAATTGTGTTTCCACTAGTGTAAACTGTTTCTCCATTTGTATAAAATAATAATTGACCTTCTCTGTTAGATATAGATGCAACACCTTCTTGTGATTCCATCGCCCCACTTAATATAACTGGTGTACCTCCACTTTGTATGGAGTTAAATGATATACCTGAATTGTTACCGAAAAACCAATTGTAATTCATTCTATCATAAGTCTCACCTGTGTATGTAACAGGACCACATAACGTATCTGCCGTAGTTGCAGGTATTTTTCTAACTCCTCTTATTGTAACTTGTGGGAAATCAAAACTATCGAAATCTGATCTTTCTATGTGATTATATTTCGCCCTATTACTAACAGGTTCCCACCCATAGTTGTTACTCTCATTTCTACTAGATAGTAATTGATATTTTTTACCATTATCTATATAGAGTATTTGATTGTTTTCGGTTATCTTTATTGTAGAATTT
>JAHZJR010000062.1 GCA_022600805.1 Pseudomonadota bacterium | reverse complement strand
ATTGTTAGCTGTTTTCGGGTTTAGCAGCATTGGTAATGCTGATGAATTTCACTGTAGAATTACTGAGGTTCGAGACCATGATACAAACAACATTGTGAACTCCTTGCCAACACCTAAAAATAACGAATTTATAGTTGACACTGATACTGAAACGAATATTTATCTTGCTGGAGAAATCAGATACGCTCTATCTGACTACAAAGGTTCTAGAGTTGCTGGTACAAATAATCATAAGCAGCCATTTATTGTTATATCTAAGTTAGATAATAAGTTTTTTGATATGTATTTGCACTATGCGCATGGGGTTAATTTAGGCTTTAGGGTATCTGGAATTTGTAAAGAAGTGAAAGGTATATTCTAATGGATATCAATAAAATGATTGTTAAATTAAAAGACCTGGGTGACGGTTCTTATGAAGAGGTTGGTACGGTTGGAGAAGATTCTGAGCCAGTAATTTGGTCAAAGAAAGAGAGTCCATATTTTCACTTTGAATTAAGCCTAGTTCCAGACTTTATTATTGAACACAATAGTGGCGGTGGTTACAATGTTAATGTTAAGTGTCATGCTATTTTTCCGTTACATACTTCAGTAATGCGTTATGGATTTTCTGAAGCTAATGGAGAGTATAGTAAAGACATACTGACAAGATTTAAGCTTGGTAGCTTTGAAGACCAGTATCAAAAAGAACGGTGCAGGGTGCAAATTTGGTCAGAGTCAGATGGCGACGGTTTAGCAGAGGATGGTATTTCTATAAGTATCGAAAAGTATGGAGGTATGCCAGACCCATACAACCCGAATGAGCTTTTTATTGGTATTCAAGTGAGTCATGATTTGCTCAAAGGGCTGGTGTCCTCGATACAATCAAACCCAAATACTGTTCAGGCATCCTTATTTATATATTTAGATGAGTATTTTTACGCAGGTAATGTTGATGGACTAATGTTCAATTTTATTGATGGTATTAATATTAAAAAAGGGTGTTCTTTTTCATTTAAAACAGGTGAAAATTCAGGGTATCAAATGGCTGAAATAATTAAAAAGAGTAACTCCAAGATTGCCAAACAAAAAAGAAGGAAATGGGTAATTTTATCTATTTTAATTACTGCTAGTGTTGTAGTGGGACTGTTAGCAGCTCTATTGATTGAGCAGTTCTTCCCGCAATTTACAGAGTGGTTAAATTGACCTATGGGGTATTTAATACTGATTGCCTATCTAGGGTTTGGTATTTATTTTAATTACACCCCAGGAGACTGGCTGGTTGGTGCTGTAATTTGGGGGATAGTTTATTTCAGTGGCGCTACCGATAATTTATCTGATTATAGTAAAAAGACCGATAATAAAGCAACAAAGTCAGAGTCTGATAAAGCGACATCAACCCCACCTAAACAAGTAAAGGAAAATCCTCATAAAATAGATAGCATCGAATCAGCAAATAAATTTGAAGAACACTATTTTGATAAGACTTTAAAAACACTCCCTGAACTATCTAGTGACGAACTCCGTGAAGTGTGTGATTTCTTCTTTAAAGTTAGAAGTGGTGAATTTGACGAAGTTGAAAGTAACAATATCACTATTTTTAAAACCTTTAAAGAGGCTCAAGACTTTATTAAGAAGAGTCCTGTTGGTAAAAGTATAGTTCGGCTGGATAATGATTTAGGGTTTGAAGTGAAAGTTGTAAACAAAGAGCTGGACAAACAACAATCTTCAGTCACGATTTCGAAACCTAAATCAAGTGTCCCCTCAGACTATTTCAAGATTGAGAGTTATCCAACGGTTAGAGTTGTGAACGCTCAATGGCTTGGGGGTGTGGAAGAAATTCAAAATATTCGTAATGAAAATATAAAGAATAATAGAGAAATTAATAGCGGTATACCAATATCTCTTGAAGAGGTCGATTTGTTTATTAACTGGGTAGAGTCTGGAAAGACCTTGCTTGAGATTCAGAATTTCTTTCAAAGAAAGATTGGCAGCTTAGAAAAGTTTGTATCAAAAGATGGAGTAAAAAGAGAGAAGTTAGCTGCTAAGTGTAGAGTGGTTTCTTGGAGTGTAAAGCAAAAAACAAAGAGTACATCAAAAACCGACAAGCAGCCATTTATATCACCTAATAAAAAAGTTAAATCTTTAGCTAAACGTAAGACGACTAATGTTTATTTGAACAGTCGAAACTCCAACAAAGGGGAGAAAAACAGCCTTCCAGAATCTGTTGACAATCCTTGTATTGATTGTGGGTGTGAAATACCACAAGCAAGAATAGATAATGTGCCTGGTGCTGTTAGGTGCGCCCCATGTCAATCAAAGTTTGAAGAAGACAATCCTGACTCAGTTGCTCGTAAGGTCGAAGAGAAGTTCGGAACACGAGAAGACTTTAAGAATATGAGAAACAAGCAATTTGGCACTAATATTCATAATAAAAACTAACGCCCTGCGGTTGTGTTTCTCGATGATAAAGCATCCAAGACTAAGCTAGTTCACTGCGCCTCACTTCGTTCGTTGCTGGGATAAATCCCTTTTCTTTTGTTTGCTATTAATTGCTACTTTAGTCAACAATAGAGTATCTATTTTTATCTACTTTAGATAAGTTTGGTTATTAAGACTATACTTTCCTTATGGTTTATTAAGTACATTCATATTAACATTCTTATTAATATTGGCATTATCATTAAACATTCTCCTTTATATTACTATTAGCATTTACATTCTCATTAGGTTGTGAGTTAGTTAACCTTAGGTTATTGATTAACTAACCACAAACATTATTAACTACCTGGTGGTCTCCCACCTTTATTACCATTCTTTCTTTTTCTGAAGTTAGCCTCGAGTTGAGGCTTTACCAACTCAAACAAACCTTGAATATGCGGACTGAGTTTTATTTGTTTTTCAAACAAGCCATATTCGCACAGTGCTTGAATGTAATCAGACCTGTCTTCACATCCAAGATGCTTCATTGATTTGTAAAAGCTATCGTAAAAGACAAACGAACCACGATTTATAGCTTTATCGCTATCGTGAATAGCCTTGTATATTTGCCTCTTGACCTCGTCCAATCCACATAGTCTGTGTAAGTCATTGAAATCATTGCAATCCTTATCGTAGGCAATATCGAACATTGGAAACACAGTAGAGCCACCAATATGTTTCGCTGCTTCTATCGCCTTAACTCGACCTATATTTTTTTCAAGTTTGTGGTCATCGTCACCTGCAATAATAATCTTAGCATTAGGGTATTTAGCCGACAACTCTTTGGCAACTTCAATTAGGTTTCCTGAGTTAAAGCATACAGCGACAGGCTCTCCTGTAGCCTCATAAATACTCATAGCGGTGGCATAACCTTCACAAAGTATCAAAGTGTCATCAGGCGTACCTATTGGAAAGAAACAGCCTTTAACACGACCACCTTTGGCAAAGAATTTTGCACCAGTTGGCGAGATGGTTTGAAGGCTTACAATCTCACCGTCAGTATTGAACATTGGTATTAACAACAAGGAATTTTCTATGTGTAGACCATGAGAGTTCACACCTTTGTTTTGCAGGTATGGGTGTGCGTTTACTCCTTGAGTGATAGCGTTGTTAAATCTTTCAGTTACCTGTTTTTGAACATAACCTTGTTGCTTGATTTTTTCAATCTCAGCAATGCGTTTTAGCTCAGCTAGATGTTTGGCATATTGCTGTTTCTGCTCGATAGTTAGGTCTGTATGCTCAATGCTGCAAAACTTCTCACTCAGATTGCGCTTCCAGCATCCGAAAGCTCCTGATTTAAACTTACCATCATCAAAAGCGATATACCAGCTATTTTTATCTTTATCACCATTGGTTTTAAAGCGGTGTATTTCACCATCGTAGATGATTTCTGTGGGCGGTGTGATGCCAAATTCTAGCATCTTGTCTTGTATTGTATTCATAATTGTTTTTCCTTAAGTAGTTTGATTTTTTGAATGTCTGATTCACTGAACCAATAGCGCATAACGTTAGTTGTGCCACCAAATCGGTTAGGTACTTGTTCCATCTTGCGGGGTATTTCCAAGTCGAGCTGAATCGAAATTGTACTGACGGTTGTATTTAGACAGTGGTCTCCATATCTTTCAGCCTCAAATCTATTCAGGCTTTTCCCACTCTGAAAAACATCAATTATGTTAGAATACTTCGTACCTTCTTTTAGGTAACTCAACCCCTGTGACTTTGGCGAGCCAGGGGTTTTTTTGTTATTTGATTTCGACATCTAATAATCCTCCGTCTGTATTAAATATATTTTTATGCTTTTGAGTGTCGCTCAAATCAGCTTCTTTGTTATCTGTAATTTGTCCTAACAAGCCGGAATCTATACGTTTGTTAGTATCATCATCAAGATGAGTTTTCTCTGTATCAAGCAATCCGTTTATCATGTTGATTTCTCCTTGGTCTCACCTGTGTGATTAAAGGTGTTGTTTTTGATATAATCATCCAAGTCAGATTTACGATAACGCACAATTTTTCCCATCTTGACATAGGGTATTTGTATGCCAGTGCCAGTGTATCGGCTATTGGCTAATGACTTATCGTTGATACCAAGATAATCACCAGCCTCTTTTGTATCGAGCAGCCCGCTGCTCATTTGTTTTGTATTAAGCAAACCATTTGCCATAATATTTCTCCTATTATAAAAATTAAACAACTGTCTCAGCCATTGGCTTTGACAATGCTTATTAAATAGGGTTGTGTGTAAATATGGAAAAACCCGATAAGCTCAGAACCCCTTTTTTTATAGGTGTTTTAGATCGGGTTGAAGTATTTATTACGGGTTATTAGACGTTACCCGAGTATAAAATGGCGTGAGAACTACATCTTTTTGATTTTTTCTTGTAATTCTTTTGGTTGTTTTTTCCACCAGCTGGATTTAAGCAGTTTTCCAATATCTTTTCTTACTACTTCAGCTGATATATTGCCAATCCAGTTCTTAATAGATTCGTAATATTCGTATGTTTTTATTCCATCTGTTGCCACAGTTAACTCCCTGATTGAGATAGGGGTATCAGAGTCATATAAGTGGTTTGGCAATGTTTCTTTATAAATTCTCAGTCTTCCATTTTGGATTTCAGTTTCATCATCTTT
>JAHZJR010000146.1 GCA_022600805.1 Pseudomonadota bacterium | reverse complement strand
CATTAGAGGCATTCTAAGAGCCTTTAATTAATCAATCTATACATACACACCAAAACAATAAGATATGTCAACTAAGGACCTTTTAATAGCCTTATTGAGCGGCACAATGCCTAAAGGTGATACCAAGTCAGAGATGTTTAAGTTTTATAACTCTATGGTGGGGAAGAGTAAATACTTTCCAAGGAGTGAGAATCCTAAGACTGCTTGTGGCAGTTGCATACAGAGGGTGAAGACTTCTATTTGGAAATGGTATCATAGTGATGAGACAGCACCAAGCTTTAGTGAGTTCACATTTACGGGTAGGTTGGGCGCACACAATATTCCATTATACACAATTACTGATGCCAGCAAAGAGAAATAGTTTCGGTAAGATTGTCAAAGGCAGAGGAGCCGAACTAACAGACCTTCAGTCCGAGTTCCTTGAGAGGATTCGTGATGAGGGTATGGATGCATCAAGTAAGGTAGCTAAGGAAATGAACTATACGAACTATTATCGTGATAGGAGAACCTCGGGTACAGCATTTCATAAGGAGTTAATGGCGATAGCCAATGCAGAGATGAAAAGCATTGAGGCGGCCAAGGGAACGAATCTAAGCGCATTAATTAAGATTAGGGACATAGCCCTTGCCAACGATGATATGAAGGCTGCTATGGAGGCTATAAAGATTATTAATGATATGCAAGGGTATAAGGCTCCAACTAAGGTGGAGCAGACCAAGATTGATATCACAGCTACGATAGATTTAACCGCTCCTGATGAAGAGCAAGACTATTTGGATATAGATGCAGATTAAGTTATATAAGCCTACTAAACCTCAAGTGGATTTCCATAAGTTGGTACACGAGGATGCTCCCTTTATTAGTGCTTTAGTTGCGGGTAGACAGACGGGTAAGACTTTCTTTATGCAGAATGATGCTGTGTTAAGAGCATTAAACAACGCTAAACACCGAATGTTCTGGGTATCTCCAATACAAGACCAAGCGAATAAAGTGATGAAGGACATTGAGGGAATGTTCAGTAGCCACCAAGATGTTTGGAATAAGATAATCAAGAGGTATGACCGCAAGGCGAATGAGATGTATTTTTACAATGGTTCATTTATTAAGTTTCGTTCTGCTGATTCGGGGGATAACCTTCGTGGTGCCACATTGGATTATATATACTTGGATGAGGCGGCATATATGAAGCTTGACTTTATCAACGAGGTGCTGTTGCCTATGGTTACAAGAACGGGTGGTAAGGTTTGTGCGGCATCTACTTTTAATGGTCCTAATTGGTTTTACGATTGGTACAAGGAAGGACAGATAGAAGAGAATTGGGAACAGATTAAGTCCATTAAAAAGACTTACCTTGACCTTAATGATGATAAGGTTGCTAAGACCGTGCTCGGGATTAAAAAGAGTATGACTAAGGCTCAGTTTGACCAAGAGTTCCTTTGCCGACCCGTGAGTGCAAATGCCTTGTTCAGTAATGTTGAGGATGCTATTGTAGATAATTTAGATACAAGATGCGAGAGGGTTTATATCGGAATGGATATTGGGGTAGCGCAGGATTATACAGTGCTTACAGCAATCTCTGATGACTACAGGGTAATTGATATAGACCGATTCAACTACAAGGAAGAGGGGATGGACTATGAGGAGTTCAAAGAACGCATAAAAGCGTTCTACCTAAAACACGACAATAACTTGGCTGCTGCCTACTTTGAGGTGAATAATAACGACCTCTTGTTTGATGACTTGACTGACGATGGTATTATGTACAAGCTGATACCCTTTATAACCTCAGCACAAAGTAAGCCCGAGATTATTCGCAACCTTATAAAACTATTTGAAGACAAGGTGATTAAAATACCTAAGAACACAGACTTGATAAAGGAATTGTATGACTTTAAGAGTAAGCGTAACGCTATTACGGGTAACCTTCAGTTTAGCAACACTGATGGGAAGCACGATGATATGGTGATGTCGTTAGCTATTTGTGCGTATTGTGCGGCAGAAGAGCAGGATGGTGGGGTAACTTTGTTTTTATGATAACATTTGAAGAGCATATAAAGCTATACTCGTCAAGAGACAATGACAAGGAGATTATAGGTTACTTAGCAACCTTATCGCCAGAGGAAAGAGTAAAGGTGTCAAGGTCGTTGATGCAAGATTATCCATTGGATATGTCTTGGAATCCACAATATGAGATACACAAAAATTTTAATGTCTGTGTAGATGTTATGGATTTAGTACTTGGTCAGTTTATTATGATTGAGCAAATCATTACAGGTAAGACAAACTTTGCGAATGAAGCAGAGAATGACCTCGCCTTGGCTAAACTACTATTACGCCCTAAACACCAAAAGCACTTTGACAACGAGGACGAGGAGCAAGAGGTGCTGAATGAGAAGATGATACTAAGCACACCTGTGAAAGAGGTTTATTCAGTGCTTGATAAGTTCTTGAAAATCAGAGACTTCGTTTTATTCAATCAGTTCAAGGGGGTATTTTATGAAATAACTGATGATGATGATGACGATGAAGAAGAGTACGAAAAAGAGGAACTCATAGGTGAAGCTTTGTTTCAAAGCCAATGGTATTGGTACTCTATGGTTCGTATGTTGGCTCAAGAAGACGTTACAAAATATAATGATATATATATGCTGAAGATGTCTACTGTTATGCCCGAAATGAGTTACCTCGCACAGAAAAGCAAGGTAGATGCAGCAAGGGAAAGGAAACAACAGATGAGCAGTAAATTGTAAATTTAGAAAAGAGGATAATGAATAACCTTACAGAACTATACATTAAAATCAAGGAATTCGCTACGTCTCACAATATGGTGAATGAATTTTTCTTAGCCAGAGATGAGAACGACTTGAGGAACAGAGAGTTTGATTACAGGACACTTTCAATAATGCCTCTTGAAGCAAACATCTCAAGAGACCTTAACTCACCCGTATACACACTTGACTTTGCAGTAGTCATTCTTGATAAAGTAATTTATGAGAATGAAATAAACAACATCGCTATAATTGAGGAAAACTTATTTATAGTAGGTCAGCTACAGGATTACTTAATACAGAATAACTATGACGTTAACTTTGAAAACGTAGATGTTATGAGTATGAAAGAAGGTGATTATACTGTGTCATCAGCCGTTTGCGACTTCCAAGTGGTGCTTGCAAGAAAGCCTTATCAGTTAGATATTGATAATTAATGGCAAGCTTAAAGCAAATACAAAATAATGTAAAGACTATTGTTGTTTTTGCTGTAGTAAAGCAATTTCAAAAAGCAGCTATAATAGAGAGTGTTATACAATCTGTAAAGGCAAATGACTTAATTGCAACAGGGCAGTTGGCATCTCCACAGACATCGGGGTCAATTATACCGAGTGCTGATGATAGGTGGTTAGTACCAAGGAAAAGCGCAAAGAAAATAGTAAGTGTCCGTGTATACGGCTCAAGATTATCAAGTGGTGAGTTTTTCCCATCATCAATAAAAATTAAAATAAATTTAGGTGACTATGGATTAGCACCTAAGTATAAAGACTTAGCATTAAATGCTCCTAAAGGTCCGTATATAAGCAACTACTTTAAGCGAGAGCAGGGAGATATTATTGACAGGATTGAGCAGTGGATTGAGGACAAGATGGACAGAGGCTACTCATTCTACTACACAGACAGAAAAGGAAACAATGTACCTCTTAAACAAGGAGACAAAATAAACACCACAAGGGCAGCTTTCCCAATTATGAGGAAGATATCAAAGAAAGGTCCCGATAAAGTAGACTTTGCAAGGGCGTTCAACAAGGTTGAGGCTACGTTGCAGAAGGCATCAGATAAAATTGAAGAGGCTACATACTTTGATGTGATTAGCCCAGCATTAAGAAAAAGCATAGAAACAATATTCTAATATGGCAAAGGATATAAACAACAGAGTTTTAGAACTTCAGGTTAATCTTAATAAGGTCTTAATTGAGCTTAATAAGATGACACAAGAAGGGGGTAATAGTGTACAGTCCTACGAAAAACTCAGACAAAAGTTTGAAGAACTTCTTTCCGCAGCGAAGGGAGTTGAAGGCTCTATCAACCGTTCTTATGGCCAGACAAAGAATGTAGAGCTTTATAAGAAAAGACTTCAGGATTTAGTTACTGCTCTAAATAAAATTAAGACTGCTAACAACCAAATAGATAGTGAGGTTAAGAGTCAGTTAAAGGAACAGGCAGAGCTAAGGGAAAAGAATTTAAAGACAGAGCAAAGGCTTCTTAGAAGTTCTATTAAGGAAGGTAATGCAAGAAGAACTGCTGATTTAAAAGAATTTGAAGCACGTCAGAAAGCATTTAGAAATAAGCGTCTTGCAAGAGAGAAGCAAATAGAACGTGAGAAGACTGCTCAATTTAAAAAAGAGGAAAAGGAAAGAACACGGATAGCTAACCAAGAAGGTCGTAAAAGAGATAAAGAAGCTCAACAAAAAGATTTCCGTGGAGGCTTTGGAGCGCAACTCACTCCTCGTGCTATTGGTGGAGCCTTAGGTAGTTTAACTAAGTATTTAGGCTTATACCAAGCAATCAATGCTGCACAGAGAATATTCCGTGAACTTACATTAGGCTCTGTTCGTGAGGCAATTGCATTTGAAAAAGCATTGGCAAATCTTGGTGCAGTAGCAGGAGCAACAGCTGAAGAAGTAAATGCACTCGGAAAGAATGCTCTTAGTGTTGCTGGTTCAACTAAGTTTACAGCACAAGAAATTGTAGGCTTGCAGACCGAACTGTCAAAGCTTGGATTTGAATCTGAAGATGTAATAAAATCTACACAGGCTATTGCATTTGCTGCACAAGCACTTGGCTCACCTCTTGAATCCACAGCTGCATTAGTAGGTAAACTAAAGAATCAATTTGGTCTTTTAATAGAAGAGACTACAATGATATCTGATGTTCTTGTAACATCTATAAACGAAAGTGCTTTATCTTTTGATAGCTTTGGTACTGCTATGCAGTATGTTGGTCCGATTGCAAAAAACCTTGGTTTAACTCTTGAGCAAACCGCTGGAGCTATGGCCGTACTTGCAGACAATGGATTTACCGCATCTCGTATAGGTACTGGTCTTCGTGGTATATTTACCGAACTTGGTAAGACAAGTGCAGATGTAGAGAAATCATTAAAGAACTTGGCTGAACAAAACATATCTTTGTCTGAAGCCGTTGATTTAGTTGGTAAAAGGAATGCCGCTCAGTTAATAACACTGTTAAAAAACATTGATGCTATTGACGAGGCTAACGACAAATATTACCAACAAGGTAGGGCTTTGATATCAGCTGCTAAACAAGCGGATACATTCTCTGGACAGATGGATATATTAACATCTAACTTCCGAGAGTTTCAAATCAACCTTGGAAACGCAGTTGTTGATTCTAATATATTTATTAGAGTGCTTGGATTCTTATCTGATAAAGCAGAACAAACCGCATTAGGGTTTAAATTTTTAAGAGAGGTGGGATTGCAAGGATTCCAAAAAGATGTAAAAACATCTATAGATGAGGGTATTGACCCATTAACCGTTTCTCTTGAAAGAATGATTAAAAGTGGCAAGATAACTACTACCAACTTAGAAAGAGTTAAAAGAGCATTCAGAGAGGCCGCTGATGAGTCTGAAAGATTAGGAGTAAGTATACAACCTTCAGCAGAAGCATTAGAAGAATTAGGCATAAGCCCAGAGCAATTCTCTATGCTTGAGGGATATTTTGATTTGTTAGAGGATGGTATTGCAAAACAAATAGAGCAAACCGCAATAACAAAAGGACAAACACAAGCTACTGCTAATTACGGAAAAGAGGTAGAGGCACTTATAGACAGTTCATTAGAAGGTAATAATGTAAATAAGGAAGCAGAAACATTATTTAAGAACTTAGGTGCAAATATAAGCAGCTATGAAGCTAAATTAAAATCTGCTAATGGAGTTACCGAAGAGCAGCGTATTGAGTACGAAGCATCAATAAATGTCCTAAAGGGATATCAAGAGCAAGTCACCAACACCATTCTTAGTACAGAGGAGTTGGCAAAAAGAAAAAAGGCCGAAAGAGATAAAGCCGCAAGAGAAGAGCAAAAAAGACTAAAGGGTGAGATTGATGCTATCAAGCAATCTACTGCTGAACAGATAGCAAGCATCAATGAACGTGCTAAAGTTGAAACTGAGATAGCTGAAACGGCAGAAGAGCGTGCTGCAATTGAAGCTGAAAGACAGAAAATTGTTAGTGATTTATACTCAGAACAAGCAGACAGTATAGGTGCTTTATCTTATATATACAGTGAGAATAAAGACCTAATACTTCAGAATGTAAAGGCATCAGAAAAACTTGCAGCCGTACTTGGAAGTGATGTTATCGATGATATAAACAAAGCATACTCAGAGTATGGTGACGAGCTTGAGTCTTTGCAGAAAGCACTTGACGATGGTAAGATTGGTCAAGATGATTATGAGCGTTCTGTATCCGAGTTAAGACAGAGATTAGTATCTACTATAGCAACCTTCAGAGAGATGTTTGGAACTACTCCAGAGATGGAGAGATTTTTCGAGAACACTCTTATGAACTTTGATGCACTAAGTGCAAACTTAGATGAAACAGACGATAAGGCTAAGAAGACAGCGGAAACGCTCAAGGAGTTCTTTAAGGACTTCAAGGAGGGTGGATACTTAGAATATGTAGAGCAATTGTTCTCAGCTATAAGTGATTCTTTAGACGAGTTTAACAAGACAACTACAGAAAACACAAAGAATGAGCTTGAATCTCAGTTGGATTCTATTAAGAACCGATATGAAATTGAACAAGACATCTTAAAGTCTCAGTTAGATAATCAGCTTATCACGGAGTCTCAGTATAGAAAGAAACAGATTGATTTAAGAAAGGCACAACTTGCTGAGGAGAATACAATCAATCAAGAGATATTTGAGGCCGAAAAGAAACAAGATGTCAATAACGCAAAGATAGAGGGTCTTGAAACAGCTGCTAAGGCTATAATCAAAGGTATTGAAAAATATGGACCAACACCTGCTGGATTTGCTGCTGGTGCATTAGGGGCAAGTATTGTTATTGCTCAGACAGGTGCGCAGGTTGCTGCTATCAATCAACGTAAGTTCTTCCCTAAGAAGTTTGCTGAGGGGGGTGTTGTACAAGGACCTTCACACGAACAAGGTGGAGTACCGTTCACAGTACAAGGTCAGAGTGGATATGAAATGGAAGGTGGTGAGTTCATTGTGAATAAGAAGGCTACATCTAAACACAGAGATTTACTTGAAAGAATTAATAACGCTTATGCAACACGCCCAACTATTGGTCGTATGAAGTTTGCTCAAGGTGGATTAGTTCCAAATGCTGCATCTGAAAGTGTAGATTATCTAAAGGCAATTGCAGAGGCTACAACATCTACTGCTATTGGAGTAAGTAAACCAGTTCGTGCATATGTCGCTGACAAAGACCTTAGAAGCAATGACACAGAACGCAGATTAAGAGATAGAAACGACAGAATATAATGGCTGATTACCTTTTTTATAGCGGTCCTGACACAGAGACATTTTCCGCTACTCTACAGAATTCAAATACATTTACCATATCATCGGGTACATTCCTACTCAATGATGCCGTACACATCCCCTATGACGATGTTAAGGGGGTATATGCTGTTTGTACAGATACTGCTACAAGATTGTTTCAGTTTGATAATGAAGTGTACACATCTGTTCCAGCAAACTTTTCTTCAAACCAATCAAGACATTGGGATGCAAATGCAGACATAGTATTTGATGATGTTCAGACATATAGAATCTTGACAAGTGTTGAGCGAGGTCTTTACTCAGATGCCTACAAACCTTATTCAACTTCTGTAGATTATAATTTGATTATTAACAACAAGAGGAGAGAATATTTCCGAAATGTTGAGTATAAATCTGTAAAAGAGCTTATATTAGCTAATGAATTAGTTTTTGTTGATACTTGTAAATCCGTTGCTTATGGCGTAGGATTCTCGGGAGATGACTTTGACATCTTAAACAACAAATTCAAATCTTCATTAGAGTTTAATATAGCAACACGTTAATATGGATTTTAAGTTAGAAATCAGTAGGGACAATAGTATAAACAGTTATTATCCTGTTGACCTTTTCCCTAAGCAACAATTAGATTACGATGTAGAGTTCTATGATGACATAGACATAGAGAAAGTAAAGCTTCCGTTCTACACGGATTTAAGAATACCGCTTACTGATAATAACAAGAGTGCAAATGTTTTTAACTTTGAGCCATTCTCAGACACGGGAGCAGACTTCCCAAGAGATGACTTCTATTTTGTGCTAACAATATATGGAACTCAGAACTCAAGGATTGCAGGTATTCTAAATGTATCTGCTATTGAATACAACTCCTCTCAACCATATGCTGAGGTAGTCCTAAAAGATTACATCTCTAAATATCTTTCTCAGATTAAGGAGGTTAATTTAGGTACTATATATGATGACTTGTTCTTTACACAAAGAAAAGAATTTAGCACTTTCCTAAAGAAAACAAACGACCCTACAGACCCAGGCGAATCGGGTATTATTGGTCAAAATCCAGAGCCATCCAAAGCTATATCTTTCCCCTATGTAGACTTTGTTAATGACGTGAAAGGTAAGTACAACTATGCTGCAAGACAGTTCCTTGAGTATGGTGTAGGATTGGGACGTGCAGGTATAATGCCTGTGTTTAGCGTACAAGGATTTTTTCAGTACTTAGCAAAATATATAAACGACCCTATCAACTTCCCATTTAGGATTGACTCAGAGTTGTTTGCTGTTGGTGCTTTTGCTAATAACCCTCTGTTCCCCAGTATGGAACCCGAGAAGCTTCAGATGGTTATACCATCAAGGTTACTTGCAAAAAGCGATGTGAACACAAGGACCTTTAGCGTTAGACAATCACCTGCTTGGGCATCACCAAATGAAAGCCTTGAAGCAAAGGTAGACCTAAGCCAAGAAAGAAAACTTTTCTACACAAAGTGGTTTAGCTCTACAGAGACCTCGGGTAACTATGGAACTGATGGTGAGGGTAACCCTATATACCCAAACACACAGGAATGGGGTGTAGAGAAGCGAATGGGGTTCTACCCCTGTGAGGGCGTATTCCCAAACATTGAGTGTAATTACATAAGAGGATTCTTTGCACCAAAGGTATCCTTTAATGCAGAAATAAAAATTGCAGGTGGTAATCAAGCGACAATATCAAATGCTAAGTATGAGATTCCTGTAATACAAGAAGACTTGATGGTTGGTAACATATTGTTTAATGACCCCGATAGTACGATGGAGTTTAATGTATGCATTGGTATATGGGCAGATGGTCTTCAAGTAAAGGAGATTACTATGCAAGAGTCTCAAGGAGGAAATGACTTGGTTCTTGATATGTCAAATGTTTTTAGTGTTGCAAATGGATACTCCAATAAGTTTACTCCAAGCGACCCACCCGATTACCTAAAGACATCTGATGACTCAACAATACTTTACGCTCCAAACGGACCTGTTTACGATACGTTAGTGTTTGAGCCTTTTACGGCTTATATGCCATCTGAGGAGATATTCATCAATGGTGGAAGTGAGTACTCAATAAATTACTATTTAAAGCCAATTGATGGGGAGTTGAAGATTCAGTATGCTACTGAGTTCAACACGGTTATGAGCGGAATCAATTATGCTTCTGCATCTAATGTAGGATTGTTTAATGAGAACGATATTAGAAAAGCAATAACAAGGTTTGGTGAACCCGATGGTTCGGGAGATTATGGTCAACTAAATGTAGTATTTGTAGCCAATGAAGACTTCCTGCCTTACAAGAAAACAGATGAGTACATATTGCAAGAGTCAATTATAAATACTTGTCCATTCACTGTATCTGATGTTTTATTAAACATTGCTAAAAGATTTGACTGTAGTTTATTCTATGATTTTGATGACAACCAAAATCAACACATACTTAGGATAGACCCAATCTTCTCATTACGTTCATCAACCAGTAATATAAACTCATACCTTGATGATATTAAGTCATTTAAGATTACCAATAATGGTGACAAGGTAAAAACACTTAGTCTCAACAATAAAGACTATAACTTGTTTTATGATGATTTAAACAACGATGGTGTTACAACAGGCTCTACTACACAGGAGATATCTAATGATGGTATCGTAGATATAAAGATTGATTTAAACTCATCGGTATATTTTAACTCGGTGTGTGGCGATGATGCTGAAGGAGTTATAGACGATTCAAACCTTGGTGTATTTAGTTCAACTCAATTAGGTTTTACACCTAACATATTTACCCCTAACTCTGACATTGGATTTAGATTTGCGTACATAGATAAACCGTTATATAAAACAAACCTACTTGTGCCGTATATGGTTCAGAGAGGTACATCTCCCGATATGAATACTGAAACTCAAAGGGTTTATAGCAACAGCCAATGGGGGCCAGCATCTGCTAACTTAGGTGGTAAGCACGTCTTTAACGGAAGGTTATCTAATGTAAACACAGCAGGATGGGACCTTTTATTTGAGGATAACTTAGGAGATGTAACAGATACTTACACGGAAATATTTGAGGTTTCTGAGAAGATAAGTCAATCTAATTTACCTAAGATTCAGTTTAATATGGTTGTTCCTACAACAGAACTTAACAACCTAAACTTCTTCTTAGCAGAGTTTACATCAAGTGTTATGACGGGTGGAACAATATATGTAAAGAGTGCCTCTGGACCTGTGTATGAAGATTTTGCATACTTAACAATAGAGGGATTACTAAGATAATTGTAAATTAATTTGATGGCTACATACAATGACTACCCACAATCTGCTACTAACAACGCCAAGAAAGTTCTTGAGTGGAAGAAGAAGTATGGTGATGAAGTTAAGGGAATGACTTCTGTGGGCTGGACTCGTGCAAACCAATTAGCATCAAGAAGAAAACTTTCCTATGACACTATTGCAAGAATGGCTGCTTTTAATCGCCATAGAAAGAATGCTGCGATTGACCCGAAGTATAAGGACACGCCTTGGAAAGATAGAGGCTATGTTGCTTGGCTTGGTTGGGGAGGAACAAGCGGTATTAACTGGGCAATTAGAAAAGCTGAAAGCATACGAAACGGAACAGTTAAGGCAAGTGTTGATGTGGCTGACGTCCCGTGGGGTGACCGTAAAGTCAAGGATGATTACGCTACACAAGGCAAGGATGGCAGCATTAAGAAATCTCCCAAAGCACCTAAGAGCGATACTCCTGAGAAGAATCCTAAAGGTGTTGGAAAAGGTGGAAAGCTATCTCCACAAATTATTAAGTCTATAGAGACTAAAGTAAGTAAGCACAATGAAAAGTATCCCGATAAGAAAATTGATGTCGGTGCTGCAAAGCGTGTTGTATTACGTGGTATGGGTGCTTTTAATACATCCCACTCACCAAAGGTTACGAGTGCCGCACAATGGGGACTTGCCCGACTAAATGCATTTATGTACTTGGTAAAGAACGGAAACCCGTCTAACCCAAAGTATGTACAAGACAATGACCTGCTACCTAAGTGGCACAAAAAAGCAAAAAAGAATGGATAAACTACCATTATTTGATATATCATTAGAAGACATCGCTCAAGGGATGTACAAGATTTCTCTTGTAGATAAACCCGCTATTGAGGAAGACTTCATACACTTCAACGAAGTTGAGAAGGTACAGATGTTTGCTGATGAAAAGAAGAAAGAAGTTGTAGGACCTATTATGATTCCTAACAAGGAAATCCTACGCTTCTCACCCGATATGGGATATTACTATGTACGATTTACTGAAGAGACTATTCAGCAGATTATGTACAAGTATTCTAAAGAGGGACTATTT
>JAHZJR010000061.1 GCA_022600805.1 Pseudomonadota bacterium | reverse complement strand
GCTTGGGTTAATGCTTGTTCGGTAACGCCAGCGTCTTTTAATAGTTGGGTGGTTGTATCATTACCTTGAATGATCGCCAGTAAAAACAATTCTGTTGAAAGATAACTGTCACCTTTATCGGTGGCAATTTTTTCAGCAGCAGTGAGTAGGCGCAGCAAATTTTGGGAAATGCCAATATCACTATTTGGATTATTAACCACAGCCAGTTTGTTTATCTCTAATTCAGTTTTGTTTACCAGGGTGGTGGTATCAACGTTAATCGCTTTTAAGGCGTTACTAACGCTTGATCCATCATCACTCAGCATCGCACTAAGTACATGAATACCTTCAATTGCACTATGATTATTGCTAATTGCAATGGATTGCGCAGCGCCTAGATCTTGCTGAAATTGAGAAGTTAATTTTTCAATATTCATCGATTTTATTCTTGGTTTTTGTTTAAGTTACTACCTATCTATGGGATGATATTGCCATATTCAAGGTTAAAAATAAAATATTATGTTAAATTTAGTATTGTTCGAACCAGAAATTCCAAACAACACCGGTAGTTTGATTCGCCTGTCAGCCAATATGGGTGTGAATCTACATTTAATTAAGCCATTTGGATTTGAAATTACCGATAAGCGCCTAAAGAGGGCAGGGCTTGATTACAAAGAGTTGGCTAATGTCACTGAGTATGAAAATTTGCAAGACTATATGGATAGAGCCAAACCTGAAAGAATCTTTGCGGTAGAGACAGGCTCAAATAAAAAATACACCGATGTGGCGTATCAACCAGGAGATTCATTTTTATTTGGCCCTGAGACTAAAGGTTTGCCAGAGGATGTGGCTAATCAGTTTGACAGGGTTTCTTTGCCGATGCAAAATGGCTCCAGAAGCTTAAATCTTGCTAATTGCGTATCAATCGTTGCTTATGAAGCCTGGCGACAGATTGGATTTGCAGGTAGCAATTCTTAAATATTATTGATACCATTACAATTATAATAAATAATAAATAATCAGGTGTAAAAAAAATCAATATGTCAGATTGTGGTTGTGAAATAGAGATAAAAAACAAAGAAGAAAGCCGTACATTGGTACTATTGCTCAGTATTAATGCAATAATGTTTTTTGTTGAAATAACGCTAGGAATAATAAGTGAATCTACGGCATTAATAGCGGATTCTATGGACATGTTGGCAGATGCAATCGTTTACGGAATTGGTTTGTATGCAGTTGGAAAAGAGGTATTTGTAAAAATAAAGGCTGCCCATATTAGCGGTATTTTTCAAATAATGCTTGGTGTCACCGTTCTCTTTGATATTGCCCGTCGAGCAATACTAGGTAGTGAACCAGAGTCATTTTTAATGGTTGTCGTTGGAATCGTAGCACTTATAGCAAATATTGTTTGCCTCCGTCTTATTTCAAAGCATAGAAATGGTGAAGTTCATATGAGAGCTAGCTGGATATTCTCTAAAAATGACGTAATTGCTAATTTAGGTATTATCCTTGGGGGTGTTTTGGTTTATTTGCTTGATTCAAGATTCCCTGATCTTATTATTGGTCTTGCTATTTCAATCATTGTTATCCGTGGTGGTATTCATATAATTAAAGATGCTAACAACGAGAAACAAATTCAGTCTGCAAAAGAAATATGACAAAATAATAAAATACTAGTGATTATAATTTTAATTAATCAAATAAAACAACACAAATCCAGTATTAGTAACCAGCCCAACTATAGGTATAGCTATGTGATACTGTCTAACGTTTGAGCTAACACTTTGTTTGTTGGTTTTAATGCTAATTAGCGCAAGATGCATAAGTGAAAAGATAATCAATATAAACAAACTGGTTAATTCAGCCAATGTGATTATCGGTAGCCAAAGCGCAAGAATAGCAATAATTAAGGCGGTTAGCAGAGTGGCATAAATCGGTGTTCCAGTTGTGGTGTTAACTCTGCTAAGGACTTCTGGCAGCCAATGTTGCCGACTCATGCCGTACAAAACTCTGGAAGCCATAATAATTTGTATCAGTGCACCATTAATAATTGCCAGCATGCCAATCCCTGCAATCAAGTTGGGAGAGAATCCGCTTAACTGTTGATAGATGAGTGCTAAAGGTGCATCATGTTCGGCCAGTGTTTGTGGGGCAATGGTGTTAACAGCAATTAAAGAAACGAGTGTGTAAATAATGGTGGCAATGGCAAGTGATAATAGAATGGCTCTCGGCATGTTTTTTTCTGGATTTTTTACTTCTTCAGCCACATTCACCATATCTTCAAAACCAATAAACGCATAAAAGGCTAAAAAAGCACCAGCGAATACACCTACCCAAAGAGCCGCATCGTTAAATGCAAACGCATTAATATAAATTTGTGTGTCAATATTAGACAGATAGTCTCGACCAAACCAAATAATAATCAGCAGGCCAGAAATTTCAATTAGGGTTAATAATGCCGCTGCTTGGATAGACTGCTTAATACCCCAGATTGCCAAAGCAGACAACAATAATAGAATTGGAATAATGGCTAAGTATTTGTTGATGTCTATAAAGATTTGCAAATATCCAACAAAGCCAACGGTAATGGTGGATGCTGACAACACGCCAGTTGTGGTAATCATGAGCCCGATAATGAGTGCGGAGTATTTATTACCAAAAGCTTTGAATAGATAAACCGCCTCACCAGCGCTAACGGGGTAGCGCGATGACAATTCGCTATAGGTAAAGGCTGTGGTAACGACAAGTAGTGAAGCCACAAAAAAAGATAACGGGGTTAATAGCCCTGCAACGCCAGAGACTTTACCAATGAGTACATAAATGCCTGCGCCCAAAATATTACCCAGTCCGTAGAGTACGAGCAGCGGTAAGGTTAGGGTGCGTTTAAGTGGCATGTTATTCCAATTTGGATAGTTGGTAGGCGTTAGTAAAATCTTTAATGTTGGCTACTTTTTTACCAGCTAGTTGTAATGTTTGCAAACTCAGAGCACCATTGCCCGTGGCCACAACACAAGTGCCTTTGCCATATTTAATCACTTCGCCAGGTTTTGCATTATAAGTTTTGTTTATGACAGAAGCAGATAAAATACGCAATACTTTGGCGTCAAATTTGTCACTCGTTGCGTTGGCTTGGGCAATAGGGTAGGGATTAAAAGCTCTGATCTGTTGGTTGATTGCTACGGCTGATTTGTTCCAATCAATCCAAGCCTCATCTTTGGATAATTTTTTGGCGTAAGTGACGCCAGCTTCGTCTTGTGGGGTTGGTGATAGACTGTTGATATTGTCTAACGCTTCAACAATGCCTTGGGCACCTAGATCGGCTAATTTGTCATGTAATGATTGTGCTGTATCAGTGTCTGATATATCACAGATTTTTTCCAGCAGAATATCACCAGTATCTAGTCCCTCATTCATTTGCATGATACCAATACCAGTTTGCTTGTCTCCAGAAATAATAGCGCGCTGAATCGGTGCTGCACCACGCCATCTTGGTAAGAGTGAAGCGTGAATATTTAAACAACCATGTTTGGGTGCTTCTAATACTTCAAGGGGTAACAATTGACCATAGGCAACTACTACCATTACTTCCGCTTGCAAGCTTTTTAGTTGGGTTTGAGCCTCACTGTCTTTCAAGCTATTAGGCTGAAAGATGGGCAGATTAAGCGCCAAGGCTTTTTCTTTAACTGGACAAGCAGTCAATATGCGTCCACGCCCTTTGGGGCGATCGGGCTGGGTATAAACGCCAACAATCTCATGGCCAGCTTGATAAAGCGCCTCCAGAATGCCAACGGAAAAATCTGGCGTTCCTGCAAAAATAAGGCGCATTATTTGAGTGAAGCTCTAGCAGTTTTAATGGCTTGTTTGACTTGATTAGGTGAGGTAGCGCCCAAATGGTCGCGCGCTGCTAAAGAACCTTCTAATGACAAAATATCAAACACATCATTTTCAATGCGATCATCAAATACTTGCAGTTCCTCTAAGCTTAATTCAGCCAAGTCTTTTTGATGCTCAATACCATAAGAAACTGATTTGCCCACTACTTCGTGTGCATCTCTAAATGGCAAGCCTTTATTGACTAAATAGTCAGCCAAATCGGTGGCTGTGGTATAGCCTTTTTTGCATGAGTTATACATGGTGTCACGCTGCGTTTGAATGGTTGGCACCATATCAGCAAACACGCGCAAACAGGCTTTAAGGGTGTCTACCGTGTCAAATAATGGCTCCTTGTCTTCTTGATTATCTTTGTTATAAGCCAAGGGCTGAGATTTCATAATCGTTAACATTGAGGTAAGATTGCCATAGACGCGACCCGTTTTTCCACGTACCAATTCAGGCACATCAGGGTTTTTCTTTTGAGGCATGATTGAAGAGCCAGTGCAGAAACTGTCGGGCAGTTCAATAAAATTAAATTGAGCACTTGACCATAAAATAAGTTCTTCTGAGAAACGCGATAAATGCATCATAATCATGCTGGCTGCTGATAGAAACTCAATCGCAAAGTCACGATCACTCACGCCATCTAGTGAATTAAGGCAAATACGCTCAAAACCCAACAACTCGGCTGTACGTTTGCGATTGATTGGATAAGTTGTACCTGCTAAAGCGGCAGAACCTAGTGGCATGGCGTTTATGCGTTTTCGACAGTCTACTAAGCGTTCTGCATCACGCGCAAGCATTTCAAAATAAGCCATCATGTGATGACCAAAGCTTACAGGCTGAGCTGCTTGAAGATGGGTAAATCCGGGCAAGATGGTGCTTGCTTCTTGCTCAGCTAGATCTAATAGAGCAATTTGTAATCGAGTAATTTCGGCGAGTAAGTCATCTACTTGGGCACGTAAATAAAGACGAATATCCGTTGCCACTTGATCATTTCGAGAGCGACCTGTGTGTAGTTTTTTACCCGCATTGCCAATCAGTTGTGTTAAGCGCGATTCAATATTCATATGAACATCTTCAAGGGCAACTGACCATTCAAAGGTATTGGATTTGATTTCGTCTAGAATTTGATCAAGTCCTTCAATAATTTGATCTTTTTCTACTTTGGTTAGAAGTCCTACTTCTTGTAGCATGATAGCGTGAGCTTTAGAGCCTTGAATATCATACGGCGCTAAGATTTTGTCAAAAAAGACAGAAGCACCAAAAATTTTTACAAATTCATCAGTCGGCTCGCTAAAACGTCCGCCCCAAGACTGATTGGTTTGTGTGTGGCTTGAATTTTGTGTGTTATTGGTCATAATTTTGCGCTAAGTTGTTTGTTAATTTTGAGAATAGAGTTGTCAATTAGCTCATCTAGATCAGTCCAATAATAATCTTCATTAGCAACCCCTAAAACTTTTTCAAGAACAATGCCGTAATTATCAACTAACATCACTGTTGGAAAGAAGTTAACCGCATATTTAAAAGCAAATTCGTTGTGCGAAACGATTTCGTTGTAAAAATCAGTCACTTCGTCGAAGCTGTTAGCGTTGATATGACGAATGATTACCTTATCTTGGTATTCTTTAAGATCCGCCATAGGGCTAATAATGTCTTCTTTGACTTTTTTGCAATATCCACAGTCAGGAATGGAAAACATTATTAAAATAGGTACCTTCTTTTTCCAGACTTGTTGCGAGTCTAAAAAGAAATTTTTTGCAACTGGCAGGTTAAGTTCTTGCGCAAACGCAAAATTGGATAAAAAGACAGCAACTAATAGATAAAATCTAAACATTGGTACCATTTTAATACAAACTCCTTGAAGCATGAATAAAACCCTGAAAATTGCAACTCGAAAGTCTCCATTAGCGCTTTGGCAAGCTGAGCACGTCAAAGCTAGGCTGGAGGCGCTTCATCCAGATTTAACAGTAGAGTTAGTAAAAATGACTACTAAAGGTGATCAGATTTTAAACTCACCTTTGTCTAAAATTGGCGGAAAAGGCTTATTTATTAAAGAATTAGAGGTAGGTATGATGGAGGGAGTGGCTGATATTGCCGTGCATTCTATGAAAGACGTACCTTATGAGATTCCACCTGGATTTGAACTGGGCGCTATTTTAAAGCGAGAAAATCCATTTGACGCTTTTGTATCTAATAATTATGACACTATTGATGACTTGCCTCAAGGTGCTAAAGTAGGTACTTGCTCCATGAGGCGTATTGTCCAACTTAAAGCCAGACGCCCTGATTTGGAAATTTTGGATTTGCGTGGCAATGTGAATACGCGTCTTAAAAAACTAGATGATGGCGAATTTGATGCTATTATTTTGGCTTGCGCAGGCCTTATTCGTCTTAAGTTTGAAGATCGAATTAAACAGGAAATTCCAGCGATAGAATCACTACCTGCTGTAGGTCAGGGTGCAGTTGGTATTGAAATTCGTGAAAATGATCAGGAAATTTTGGATATTATTTCCCCTTTGATTGATGAAGAAACTACCTATAGAGTGAGTGCTGAAAGAGCTATGAATGCCCGATTGGAAGGCGGATGTTCAGTTCCTATTGCAGCTTTTTCAACTATCTCTGAGCGCGAAATTACGCTAACTGGCTTAGTTGGGAATGTTGCCACTGGGCAGATTATCAAAAGACATGTTGTGGGACACGTAAGAAACTCAGAAGAACTTGGTATAGAATTGGCAAATAAACTAATATTACTAGGTGCTAAAGAGATTTTGAAAGTTGACTAATGACTGATTCAGATATTCTAAAACGGCTACCACATTGGTCAATTGTTAATCAAAAATTAACTCGACAATTTATTTTTAAAGACTTTATTCAAGCTTTTGACTTTATGACAAAAATAGCCATTGTTGCTGAAAAAATGGATCATCATCCAGAGTGGTCAAATAGTTACAATACAGTTGATGTTGAATTGATCACACATTCTCAGGGGTGCATCACTCAGTTGGATATTGAATTGGCAACACATATGAATGATATCTTTAAAAACCATCTTACAAAGGAATAAACGTGTTGAAATTTATGGAAAAAAGTTTTTTTAGTCTTGTGCAAAAAATAGGGTTATTGTTTGCGCTTATCTCATTTGTTTTGGTTGTTTTCCTGGGTTGGTTTAGTTATGAAAAAATCAACAGCAGGGCCACGGATGAAATTAGCAAGCCGGTGATTGAGCTGGCTAAATATCAAAATCCAATCAGCCTGCAGCTGGAAACCACTCCAACTGACGAAATGGTTAGCAATACGCCGAATGAAATTCAAGTAGCTTTTAATCAAGCATTTGATGCTCATATTGAGCAAATTATGGCTAATTTACAAGCATTACCTAATAATGTTATTGGTAAAAGTGACGCACAGTTTCAAATTAAGGTGATGATTAAAATCAAGTCTAATGCTTATGTGCCAGAACTCAAACTAAGTTATGTGGAATCTTTATCTAGGCTTACTAGGCAGTTGGTTAATGTAGGAGGTGACCAAGTTAATATTGATGAGTTTTTGCATTGGCACGATCAAGAGTTTGCTCGCCAAGTTGACCAGCAAACTCAGCAAAATTTAATCAAAATGGGTACAGCCAAATCCGATCAAATGACAGGATTTATCTCTCTCGGAATGATGGGCGCTACACTTGGATTTTTCATTATGTTTGTCATGATGTTAGCTATGTTACGCATTGAAAAAAACACACGCCGATAACATGCAAGCAATTGGTTACAACGGCTGTGAATTTATTGAGCTTGAAAAACCTTTAGAAAGCCCTACAGCTCATGATTTATTGGTTGAAATAAAAGCTATTTCTATTAACCCAATTGACACCAAAGTCAAGCAAACGATTGCCCAAGATAGCGAGTCAAAAATCCTAGGCTATGACGCCTGCGGCGTTGTTCGCGCGATTGGTGAGAAAGTATCACTTTTTAATGTTGGCGATGAAATTTTCTATGCAGGTGATGTAACCCGAGATGGGTCTAATGCCACACATCAGTTGGTGGATGAACACATTGTAGGTCGTAAGCCAAAATCGCTTAATTTTGAACAAGCTGCCGCTCTACCTTTAGCCAGTATTACGGCTTGGGAATCGTTATTTGATCGCCTGAAAATTACCTCAAAAGATAACAGTAAAACCTTATTGTTGATTGGTGCAGCAGGCGGTGTTGGCTCTATGGCGACACAATTCGCCAAGCAAATTATTGGTATGAATGTCATTGCCACTGCCTCACGACCAGAGTCAAAAGCTTGGTGTATGCAAATGGGCGCCGATACTGTGCTAGAACATCAACAGCTTGCCGAGCAATTCAAACAGCAGTCATTAGCTGCCCCAGACTATATTTTATGCATGGGTGTTCCTGATGATTATCTTGAGCAAATGGCTGATCTAATCGCGCCACAAGGGTGTATTTGTTTACTTGCGAATACCCAAAAAAACTTCGACCTTAACGTGTTGAAAGCCAAAAGCATTACACTGGTTTGGGAGATGATGTTCACTCGTTCGATGTTTCAAACTGACGATCTCATAAAACAACACAGGCTACTTAACAGAGTCTCAGAGTTGATTGACCAACAACAGGTTGTGAGTATTGTTACACAACAGCTTAGCCCAATTAATGTCGACAATATTACCCAAGCTCATCAGTTAATCGAACAAGGTGACATGATTGGAAAATTGGTGATTGGCAATTAAACCCACCAGATTAGTGAAAATAAAATGTCTGATCTAAAGTGTGTCAGCATGCCAACACTTGTAACAAGCTCAATAATTACTCAATCACCAGCAATACCTTTGGCGCGGCTATATTAGTTGTGTTTCTTAGATTAGGTGTTTGTTTAACAACACCAGAGATGGGCGTTTTAATTTGATATTTTTCCAGCTCGATCGCTTGAATTTTAATCAGTAGATTGTGCGCATCTAGCTCACGTTTTTGAGCATCTCTAGCCATTTTGGCAATATCCAAATCACGATGAGAGGCAACCATGCGGTCGTACAATTCTTGTGTTTGTGTCAATTCAAGTTGCGCATCATCAAACGCTTGCTGTTTAATTTGTTGTATGGTTTGCAGGTGTTGTAATTTGAATTTGGCTTGCCTATTGTCGAGCTTTACCACGACGTCACCCTGATTAACATGATCGCCAATAGATTTTATTTCAACAATAGTGCTAGATACTTGCGGGTAAATGTCTAGCGCCAAAGTGGCGCCAGATAGAAGCATGCTTAATGCTAACCAAGGGCTAAATTTCATAATCTTCTCCAATCAAGTGGTGTAATTTTTTTAGGGTGATGACATAATTAAACTCATTTTCAGCTAACTTTCTCTCGCTATCGGTGTAGCTAGTCATAGAATTACCTATGTCACTTTTGATTTCCATTTCATAGTTCGCTCGTGCCTTTTCTAAATGCAAGTCTCGATAATCTAGCTCTACAATTAATGCCTTATGAATTTGTCTTAATGCACTCAGATTAAGATAATGATCCAGCGCCTCTCCAAGTAAATCTTGCTGAAGTTGTTCGATTTCAAGTTGTTTTTTCTTGGATTGAATCATTAATTGCGATATCTTGCTCTCTTGGTTGGCGTCCGTACCAAATGGCATGGATAGCTGCAAACCGGCACGCCATTGACCATTTTTTTCACGTTGATAGCCTTGCTCTCCCAGCCGAGCACTGGAGTTAATGACAATACCTAGGTTATTTTTTTGCTGTGAAATTTGACGCTTAATCGCCTGTAAAGATTGCTCGAGCTGTTTGAGCTTTAAGTTGTTTTTAAGCTTTTTTTGATAATATGAAAAATCATCCAAGTCTTTTTTAAACAGGTGTTTGTAATCAGGTTTAACAACCTCATCAGGACGGTTTTCATAGCTAATATTGAGCAGTTGCGCTAGTTTTGCGCGCGTTTGAATTTGTGCAGATTCGGCTTTAATACGTTGAACTTGACTGAGTTGAGTGTCAGCTTGCTTTTCTAACAACATTACCTCTGAGGCACTTTGTGTATCGTAATCATCTCTGACTCGACCTTCACGAATGGCAGAGATGGCCAACTTTTGCAAGGCGGTTTCATAAGATAGATCAGCTAAAACAATATCAAAAAAACTGCGCATCAATTGAATAGATTTATCCTGTTTTAATTGCTGTAAAGACAGATTTTCATTATTAATTGTATCTAGTTGAGCGCTTTTCCCAATTTCAATCGCTTGATTGTAAAGTGTTTTTTTAAGATAAACAAACGCATGAGAGTTGTTAATAGCATCATCATAGTCGCTACGTTTAGCGAGTTGTAAGTCGATTTTTGCCGTTGTGTCGTATTGACTATTCCAATCGTTTAATCGATGCTGTTCTGCATCTATATCGAGTAATTGTTGTTTTTCAGCAAAGCTATATTCGCTTGTCAGTTTTAATATATGACTAAGTGTAAGAGGATTGGGCAGAGGCTCTGAGTAGCTAAAACCAGAGGTGAATATTAATAAGAAACTTAAAAACTTCATCGGTGTTTACGCTTGTAGCGGACAAATTTTTCTTCCAAATAGGCTTTTTCCACCATATATTTGGCCAATAGTAAAAAATCATCTTGGTTGGCAAAGCCTGTTCGTCTAACCACCCGATTACCCTTAAGGTCGAAAAAAGCCAGCACTGGTGTTGCACCAATTCGATTGTGTCGTTTAGCAAAGATTCTTTCAATCGTATCATTGCCTTCAAAATCAACCAATTCAAGGTCTGATTCTGTGTTAATTTTGTAATTTAAAAAATGAGTTCTAAAGTATTCAATAACTTTAGGCTGATTTAAGACTTGGCGCTCCATTTTTTGGCAAAAAGGGCAGTCGTCCATAAAGAAAAATACGAAAACACCATCTTTGTTGGCGTCGATAGCATCGTCTAAATTTTCTGAATAATCGTTAAAATGCTGATCAAATAACGCTTCTGATGCATGAATAGGATTACTTATTGCCAACAAGGCCAGTATAAAAAAAATTCGCATTTTATTATTCCTTAAGTAATTGCGTATTAAACGCTTGAGTAGAATGATAACAGTAATTTACACGGTAAACAACTGTGTATTTTTCTCAACTATTGGCTAATCAAACAAAGCGTCAATAAATTCTTTTCCGTTAAAAGGTTTAAGGTCATCAATACCTTCGCCAACACCAATAAATCGAATCGGAAGTTTAAGCTCATCAGAGATGGCAAATAACACGCCACCTTTGGCAGTGCCATCAAGTTTGGTGATGCTGAGCCCGCTAAGTGCAACGGCCTTATTAAATTCTTTAGCTTGATTAACCGCATTTTGACCAGCGCCACCATCAATGACCAGCATAACCTCATGAGGGGCTAATTCATTTTGTTTGGTAATAACGCGTTTGATTTTTTCGAGCTCCTGCATAAGGTTGCCTTGCGTGTGTAATCGACCAGCGGTATCAGCAATCAAAATGTCAATGTTTTTGGCTTGGGCTGATTGGTAGGCGTCAAAAATAACACTGGCTGCGTCAGCACCGGTTGACTGAGCAACCACAGCAATATCATTACGCTCACCCCACACTTTAAGTTGCTCTACTGCAGCTGCTCTAAAGGTATCACCCGCTGCCAGCATCACCGATTTGCCTTCAGACTGAAAGCGTTTAGCAAGCTTGCCAATAGTGGTGGTTTTACCAGCGCCATTGACACCCACTACTAAAATGACATAGGTTTCATTAATATCGGTATTTAATTGATTGTCGTCAATGAGCAGTTTAGCGAGTTCAGATTTGAGAAATTCATAAATACCATCAGAGTCTTTAAGGATTTTTCGCGAGGCATTTTGACGAACCGACTCCAAAACTTTGTCAGTAGTACTAATGCCAATATCAGCGGTAATGAGTAACATTTCTAGCTCATCGAGCAACTCATCATCAATGGACTTTTTGCCTAAGAGTAATGAAGCCAACCCTGAGCCTAATTTTTTGCGCGATTTGAATAATCGCTCTTTGAGAGATTGAGGTTTTTCTATCTCAGTAGATTTGTCTTTTTTGAAAAAACTAAACAAGGCTTCTCGCTATAATAGTTGCATAATGAAGATTCTAATTTTACTAGCCTTTTTTTTCAGTGCCAATGCATTTTCAAACTCTAATGCTGGCGTTTCTAACAAAGCTCATAACGGTATTACCCAAGCCAGTCTGGATAATGGGCTTGAAATTATTGTCAAGGTAGATGATCGGGCGCCAGTATTTATCTCTCAACTTTGGTACAAGGTTGGCGCTAGTAACGAATCTAGACCTAATACTGGCATTTCCCACATGCTTGAGCATATGATGTTTAAAGGAACGAATAAATATCGAGTGGGTGAATTTTCACGCATTATTGCCAAAAATGGCGGTGATGAAAACGCGTTCACCTCAAAAGATTACACCGCCTATTATCAAAAAATGCATAACTCAAAATTAGAGTTGGCGATAAAAATGGAAGCAGATCGTATGCGTAACTTAACCTTTTCTGGCCGAGAATTAGAAAAAGAAAGGCAAGTGGTGATTGAAGAAAGACGCATGCGGGTTGAAGATAATCCTAATGCTAAAGTGTTTGAGCAGCTGCGTTTGATTTCTTATGGTGAATCGGGCGCTTATCATGCGCCAGTCATTGGTTTTCAAGCGGACATTGAATCTTATCAATTAAAAGATTTGAGAGATTGGTACGAAACCTATTACGCGCCAAATAATGCCACACTGGTTGTGGTGGGCAATGTAGATCCAGCTCAAGTGGTTGCTTATGCAAAGCAGTATTTTTCAGCGTATGCGTTTAATCCAAAGATTAGTCAACTTAAAGACAAGCCACCAATTGCCCTAACCCAGCAACACAAACAACTTAAATTAAAAGCAAAACTGCCCTTGGTTACCATGGCTTTTCATGTGCCAAGTTTAAACAGTGCGCAAGACAAATCTCAGGCTTATCAGCTAGAAATGTTGTCCTACGTGTTAGATAATGGTTTGTCAAAAACATTGATTCGAGATCGTCAAATCGCCAGCAGTATTGGTGTTGATTATCGATTGTATGATAAGTATCAGACACAATTTACTATTAGTTTTATTCCAGCTCAAGGGCTTGAAAACAAAACAGTTATTAACGCCATTAAACAACAGGTGACAGAGTTGATTAATAAGCCTGAGTTGTTAACCGATGAAATAAGACGAACCAAAGCACAACTAGAGGCTAATTTTGTTTTTGAACAAGATCAGATATCTACTCAATCTTATTATTTAGGCATGCTCGAAACTGTAGGGCTGGGTGTTGATAAAATGTTTGAATATGTGGATAAAATGAACGAAGTAGTGAGTAAAGACTTATCAAAAGCTGCTAAGTTGTTTTTAGATTTTGAACAAATGAATCAGGTTGAATTAATTCCTCAAGCATTATGATGAAATTCTTATTATTATTCATATCGTTAATTAGCGCTGTTCAAGCGCAGCTTAACATTGATCAGTGGCAAACGCCTGAAGGTGCTAAAGTATTATTTACTCAAACCAAAGGCTTACCAATGCTCGATGTGCAACTTAACTTTGATGCAGCTAGTAGTCGAGATGGTAGTCAATACGGCCTGGCTACGCTAACCAATACCTTAATTGGCACGGCGACTGACCGACTAACCGAAGAACAAATTATTAACGGATTTGAGTCGTTAGGCAGTGAATTTTCAACGGCCAGTTTAAAAGATATGGCCATTATTTCAATGCGTAGCCTAACCAAAAAGGATGTACTTAAGCGCTCATTATCACTATTTAGTGAAGTGGTGAGTCGAGTTGAATTTCAACAGGCATATCTCACTCGGGAGAAAAAGCAAATCTATCAATCGCTAGAGTCGGCTAAACAAAATCCTGGGCAAGTGGCTAGTTTAAAGTTTGATGAGTTGGTGTTTGCTGGGCATGCGTATGCACATGCAAAAATCGGCAACAAAGAAAGTATTGAAGCTATTCGACTTCAAGATTTGCAAGCGTTTTATCGTCAATATTATGTGGCGAAAAATTTAACCATTGCTTTAGTGGGTGACATTAGCAAGGCACAAGCTAAGCAAATTGCACGTCAAATTTCTCATGGATTGAACATTGGACAAAAAGCTAAAACCAACCCAGTTGTTACGCCACTTGTTCAAGCTCAACAAGTGCATATTGATTTCCCATCCAAGCAAACACATCTACTTATTGGACAGACAGGGATTAATCGCGCACATCCTGATTATTATGCACTGTATTTAGGTAATCATATTTTAGGTGGTAGTGGATTAACTTCAATGTTAAGTGATGAGATTCGTGAAAAAAATGGCCTGGCCTATTCAGTTTCAAGTCGCTTAACTAAAATGAAGTCAAACGGTTATTTTTTAATTAAATTGCAAACTAAAAACTCTCAAACCCAGCAGGCTAAAAATATTGCATTAACAACGCTTAAAAATTTCATAAATAATCCAATTGATGCGCAAAAACTCCAAGATGGCAAAGATAATATCATTGGTGGTTTTGCTTTAGAGACTGCAAGTAACCTTAATATTCTAACTTATCTCTCAATTATTGGCTTTTATGACCTGCCACTCACTTTTTTGAATGATTTTATTGCCAAAATCGAAAAAATTGACACTAAAGATGTGCAAAAAGCCTATAAAAGACTGATTAATATGGATAAACTGGTTGTTTTAAGTGTTGGTGCTATAAAATAGCTCATTTCGATTATTTCCGAAATTTTTAATAATTTAATAATGTTGCGAAAGTTTTTTTATAAGTTTAGTTTTTTTATATTGCTAGTAGGTGCTAGTTTGCAAATTATTGCACAGGATGAAACACCTGCAAAAGAGGTGTTAATTCAAAAAGACTTTAAGTCAATCAATGTTATTCACCGTAGCGTTCCTGTCGATATTGAGCGCAATCAAGATCGTGAAAACAATATTATGAAATTTTATCAGGGTACTTGGCGTGGAAAAATACAGCCATTACACCCTTTTAAGCCTCATCCAGTAGAAACAGTGGCCGAGCTTGAAATGATTGGTTATATTGATAAGATGTCCCATGGTGACGATTCTATTATGATTGTTGATTCACGCCCAAAATCTGCCATTTTAATTACCGGAATGATTCCTGGTGCAACTCGGGTTGAATATATTGATATTGTTTCTAGTCATTACAGAATGAAAACTTTTGAATTGTTCAATATTAAAAAAAACAATTCCCAATGGGATTTTACTGATGCCAAAACATTGGTTATATACTGCAACGGTCTTTGGTGTGGAAAATCTCCTAGAATGATTCGAAAGTTATTGAAACTTGGATATCCAGCTGAAAAAATTAAATACTATCGTGGTGGTATGCAGGCTTGGAAATCAGTCGGACTAACAACGGTTAAGGAGTAATTGCCTCTCATTATTGCATAATTATGGTTTACCGTAATATCATATTATTCTAATATAAATTAAAATACACACCTAGAAATATTAAATTAAAAATCTAGGAGTAAATGTGAAATTGCTAATATTAACACCTATCTTTGCAGTTATTATCTTTGCATCTGTAAACGCTAATCAGCCCAATCAAGAAATAGTTAAAACTACTAATGATAATTTGGTTGCAAATATCACTAATGTTAAAAAAGAAAAAAAGAAAAAACCGGTATGGCTAAAACCTGGTGTTATTGGAACCACTTTGGTCATTGATGGAGAGCCTTTTGTTATTAGTAGAAATCAAGATAGAAAACACCTTATTGCCAAGATCTATCAAAAGACAGGTCGAGGTATTATTAAGCCAATGCACCCATTTAAGCCGCATGCCGTAGAGACTATTGCTGAACATGAGATGATTTCATATATTTCTCGTTTATCATCAAAGAAGGGCGATGTTGTTGTGGTTGACGCTAGAAAATCAATTTGGCCAACATTGACCGGAAGCCTTCCGGGGGCGACGCACGTGCCATTTTATCGATTTAAGAAAGATAAGCAGTATGCACTCGAGACTCTTGAAGATGAATTCGGTGTTGTGATTAACAACAAGGGTGAAATGGATTTCTCTAATGCTAAAACGTTAGCAATTTATTGCAATGGAAATTGGTGCAAAATGTCGCCAGAGCTTATTTGGAGTTTGTTGGATTATAACTATCCAGCACACAAAATTAAATATTATCGTGGTGGCATGCAAGCTTGGCAGTTGCTCGGATTAACCACTGTTGATTAATAGCTGAATTAATCATTAGCCTTTGATTTGTATGGTTTACCATAATATCTGATTAACTGACATCAGTGTTAAAATAAGTTATGACTTGGTTTAGACATGCATTCTTTCTTTTATTAATCACACTGACATCAGTTAGTGCTCAGTCTGCGAAGCAGCCAACCGAAATTACCATTGCAATTCAATCCTTTCTAGACAAGGGTGTTGCTTATCAACAATGGCAACAAACAGCTAATTATTTAACTCAAAGAATTTCTAATGTTAACTTCAATATTGTTGTGATTGATACGCCAGATGATTCATTGCTGCATCAAATGGTTGACAATCAAAAAGTTGATTATGTGATTACCCAGCCGATTACAACCATTGAATTGAATCGTTTGTATGATACAAATATTGAGCTAACAAAAAATGATCAATCGGGCGTTAATCAGCTCGGTAGTGTTATCTTTACTTCATCTGAAAATCAAGCTATCAACAATATTGAATCATTAAAAGGTAATAGTTTTGCCGCATCAACGCCTGAACGATTAGGCGGCTGGGTGTTGGCGCTAGATTACATGACAGATCAGGGTGTTAAGCCTTATCAAGACTTTTCAAAGATTGATTTTTTAGGCACTCAAGATAATATTGTTAATGCGGTGGTGGGCGGTTCGATGGATGCTGGTGCAGTGCGTACAGGAGTGATTGAATCAATGATTCGACAAGGTAAGGTTGACCCAGTACAAATTAAAGTGCTGGCGGACAAGCAAAATTTTCCTTATTTATTAAGTACTAATTTGGCGCCGGAATGGGCTTTTTCATCCTTAAAGCATACGAATGCAGCTTTAACAAAAAAAGTAAAGCGCTATCTGCTGGACTATAAATATAGTGATCAAACTAATCAGTGGGTTGCGCCACTAGACTACGAATCAATAAGGATTTTATTAAGAAAACATCGAATTGGTAGTTATAAAGATCCGATTTACATTAAATATTATCGAGATAATTTTGTTGCTATTATTATTTTCTTGCTTTTGGCTGGCTACTTATTTCAATTTTATCGGAATAAAAAGAAGCTTGAGGTTCAGCAATATAAGATGAAACTCGAGCAACTCTCTCGAATCAGTTCGGTTGATCAGCTCTTGTCCGAAGTAACTCATGAGTTAGCTCAGCCTATTACCTCGATTAAAATTGATGCACATATTTTAAGCAAAATGCTAACAGAGTCTAAAAGTTGCGACTTTGACAAGGTTAAGGAAGCTTCAGATGATTTGCGTATTAAGACAGATCACTGTGTAGATTTGATTAATAATATTCGAAATTTCTTATCTACTAAAGCCATTGTTAAAGAAGTGTTTATGGCGAATAAAAATGTTGAAAAAATTATCAACATGTTCAAAAAGGAATTGATTGAACATAATATTGGCTTAAGACTTTCATTAAATAGCAATTTGGGTTTTGTTAATATGAGCCCAGTCGAATTAGATCAAGTACTACTTAATCTAATTAAAAATGCTATTAGTGCTATGGCTAATAATACTAAAGAAAACAACACACTATCGATTGGCACCTCGATGACAGCTGAGCATATTATTATTACGATAGCTGATACAGGTGGAGAAATTAGTAATACTGGGCATTTGTTTACTTTATTTAAAAGTGGCAAAGCGATTAGTGATACCGAAGGATTGGGCATTGGTTTGAATTTATCTAGACGAATTATTCGCTCTTATGGCGGCGATTTATCATTGGGCTCAACCTCAGAATCCGGCAGTGAATTTATCATCAACTTGCCAAGGGGTACTAATAATGAGCAATGATTCTTTACAGGTTTTTATTGTTGACGATGAGCAAGAGATTCGAGATTCTTTGTCCAAATTTTTTACATTTCATGGTTTTAAGGTGAGTGTTTATGCTGACGCTAAAAGCTATCTAGAGGAATTAAATCAAGAGGAGGTTGGTTGCTTGGTATCGGATATCGACATGGATCAGATGAATGGTATTGAATTGCAAGCGCAATTAAGAAAACTTAAATGCATTCGTCCAACCATTTTTATCACCGGCCACGCTAATGTTGATGTAGCAGTTAAAGCCATGAAACTGGGCGCAGTTGATTTTATTGAAAAGCCTTTTGACCCTGATATTTTGCTAGCCAAAGTAATGACCACCATTGAATTATTTGCAGAAAAAATAGCGACGTTAAATCGTTTTCGATTGTTAACAAAAAAAGAGGCAGAAGTGTTTTATTGCGCCGTTCGAGGTGATAAAAATCGTCGTATTGCTGATCAATTATTTATTTCATTACCAACGGTTGAAGCGCATCGATCTAGAGTAATGAAAAAAATGCAGGCCAAATCTATTGCTGAATTGGTTAGAGCATCAGTATTAATCGATCAATTTGGTTCTTAAAATAAATTAATTAGTAGCGTAAAATACTTGGTTATGATTAAATTTATTCAATATAACTTGGTGGCGCTATTGAGCGTTTTTATTACGCGTTCATTAATTATTCCCATGGATCATTTTAACTCTGATATTGGTAATAATCTCTGGTTGCCAATGGGTGCAGTGCTATTAGCTTATCTATTATTTGGCTTTCGAGTTTTTCCAGGTTTGTTGATTGGTTATCTACTGGCTGAAGTTTTTATTGAGGGTGGTACGGCCAATATTGCCCAATATGAAGTCATTAGTCGTACGGTTAATACACTTATCCCTTTGTTGGTGATTATGCTGATGCAAAAAATTTCCATGGGTAACTTTATTAAAAACCAACAATTGAATTATTGGCATGTACTGCCGTTGATTGTTATTGCTTCAGTGGCAACCACATTGGCCAAAGTGGCGTTATTGTACGCACCAGAACAATTTAGTGCGGGTAAGGTGTATTTTCAGTCTTATGTACAGGGTGATATTGCTGGCGCTGTGATATTTATTGTGGTCGTCTTTATTATGACAAAAGCTATCTTAGTTCGCCGTAAGGTTATATAGACTGATTTGGGCTGTTTATATATGGTTTACCATAATAGAAATCAGAGTATGCTTTTAGGATAATACTCCTAGTTGCATTGGTTTTCTATCTCTCCTCAGATTTATTTTTCTAATGCAACGCTTTATTCATAAACTTTGGTTAATTATTAATTAGCCGTGATAAAAAACCCTAATCTCTGATTGGGGTTTTTTGTTTTTATCATTTGAACTTTTATGTATTTTTTTTTTGCTATTTAAACAATCTTTAAACAAGATAGATATTATGAATTGTATTGATAAATTTAATATACTATGGTGATCCGTATTAATTAATGGGTAATTTATGAGTGATGAAATCTTGCTTTTTTCTTATGGCACTTTGCAGCAAGCATCGGTACAAATAGAAACTTTTGGACGGGAGTTGAGAGGTTCTAGTGATTATTTGTTAGGTTATTCATTGGCTATGGTAGCCATTGAAGATGAAGCTGTGGTTAGACTCAGTGGTAAGACGCATCATCCTATTGCTATTCCAAGTGTGGATAAAAATGATCAAACTCCAGGTAAGGTGTTTGAAATAACCGCACAAGAGTTAGCGCATTCAGATAAATACGAAGTGGATGCTTATCAGCGGGTATTAGGCCAGTTAAAATCAGGCAAGCAGGCTTGGGTATACGTGCAAGCCTAAAGATTATTTAAAGTAGTACTTTTTCGATATTAACCGATTTTATAAAGTCTTTCTGCCAATTCTTACCCAGTTGTTGTTCTGCGATAAGCTCGATTGGATAAACGGGCTCAATGTTGGTGGTGCTTTGATAGCGCGACAAGCCTTGTCGACAAGCTGGACAGGTGGTGAGCATTTTAACGGGCTTGTCAGTTTGGGTAATGGTGGCCATGTCTTTTTTAATTTCCAACTCTTTTCTGTATTTGGCTTGCTTGGCGATATCGGGGCGCGCTACGGCAAATGTACCGGCTTCACCACAACACCGATCATTGCTAATCACTTCACTATTAACGATTTTAGAGATGAGATCGCTAGATTCCTCTGATTTAATCGGATCATGACAAGGTGCATGATAGAGGTATTGTTCGCCTGTGGCTTCTAATGTGACGTCTTGCTCTAGCAAGTATTCGTGAATATCTGTTAAGCTAGAATCTTTAAAAATATCGCCCAGCTCGTAAGTCATGAGTTGGTCAATACAAGTGCCACATGAGGTGAGTACGTGCTTGATATCCAGGTAGTTTAGGGTGTTGGCCATGCGATGGAAGAGTACGCGATTATCAGTTGAAATGGCCGTACTCTTGGCTTCATCGCCACTGGCTCTTTGTGGATAGCCACAACATAAATAGCTCGGTGGTAAAACCACTTTAACCCCTTGATGATAAAGCAGAGCAACAGTCGCCAAACCAATTTGAGAATAAAGACGCTCAGAGCCACAGCCTGGGAAGTAAAACACACTGGGTGAATCGGCATTGGATTTGGTTGGATGTGACAAAATTGGCACACTGGTGTTGTCGTGAATATCAAGCAATTCACGCATTGGCTTAAGCCCTGTATCTGTTGGTAGGGGTTTATCTAGCAGAGTAGTGAGCTCAATGGCCATGCTTGGCTTGCCGACGGTCTTGTTGGGTTTTTTACTTAAGAATGGTTTGGCAAGTCGCGAGATAATATTTTGCGCTTTATAACTATAATCAATTAGTAATTTTTTTGCCAGTTTAATTTTCCAAGGCTGAGTGGTATTCAGATAGGCTATTGACGCTTTTGAGGCTAGGTTTGTTTGGCGCTTGCCTTGCTTGATTAAGATTGATTTCATCTTAATAGAGACATCGCCAAAATCAATATCAACCGGGCACGGTGTCGCACAGCGATGGCAAATCGTACAATGATCAGCAATATCATCAAGCTCTACAAAATGATTGAGCGAAACACCTCGACGCGTTTGCTCCTCATATAAAAAAGCTTCTGAGATGAGGTTGGTGCCGATAATTTTGTCACGCGGTGAGTATAAAAGGTTGGCTTCTGGCACATGCGTGGTGCACACACCCTTACACTTGCCACAACGCAGACAAGACTTAACCATGTCGTTAATTTCACCAATTTCACTACTTTCAAGAATAAGAGCCTCTTGCTCTACTAAATGTAGAGAAGGGGTAAAGGCGCCATTGAGCCCGCTGCCCGGCATTAGTTTGCCTTTGTTGAAATGATTGTTTGGATCAACTTGGTTTTTGTATGCAACAAAATCTTGTTTGAATTCGTCAGATAAATATTGGTATTTGGTGAGGCCAATACCGTGCTCGCCAGAAATAACACCGCCAAGATTAGTGGCTAGGATCATAATTTCATCAACCACGCTTTCGGCTTTGTGCAGCATTTGAACATTATGAGAATGCACTGGGATATTGGTATGTACATTGCCATCACCAGCGTGCATGTGTGTGGCCACAAATAGGCGAACATTACGATGTTTAGCGTGAATGGCCTGAATGTCGTTACGTATATCGGTAAATACATCACCCATGAGTAAGTCGTTCAGTGGGTGTGCAAATTCATCCATATAAGAAATAACACGTTCAGCCGTTTGTACTTTTCTAAAGACTTTTGAGTCGTCTAGCTGATCAAGAATTTCTTGCCACTGATTGCTAACATGAAGAAGCAGTTCTAAAGCGGCCAAACTTTTTTCTTTAATTAAATGAGTTTTTGGCTTAAGATTGTTTAAGTAAACTCGAACCTCGCTGAGCGTATCTAGCTTGTTTTGAATAGATAGACGAATGTTAATATGCTCAATGCCGTCATTGTAATCAGCAAGCTTATCGAGCGGAATAACTACATCTTCATTGATTTTAAAAGCATTGGTATGGGCGGCAATGGCGGCGGTATTGGCCCGGCCTTTCCAGAAGGTTTGTCTTGCGTTATCAGCTTTTGCAATAAAACACTCGCCTTCTTTTTGAGTGGTTATAGCCTGTATGTTTGCACCTATTTCATCTAATGATGATTGAGATTGGCTGGAGATATCAACCAATAAAACCATTTTTGGCAGCTCAGATTTGTTGGCTTTGGTTGTGTATTTGACAGCCTTAACATAGCGCGCATCGAGATGTTCCATGCCGACAAGATCAACTGTTGTTGTGCGATCAATTAGATTTTTCACGTCAACAATACTAGAAACTGCTGCTTTTAAATCATGACCAAAGAATTCTAAACACAAGGTGTTAATATGTTTTAAAGGCTGGTGTAATATAAATTCTGCTGAGGTGATAAATCCATCACAGCCTTCTTTTTGAATACCTGGAAGGCCATCTAAAAATTTGTTAGTAACATCTTTTCCTAAGCCGCTTTTACGTAGATTTTTTGCATCAATTGTTAAAACTTTAGAGCTAGCAATAGTTTGAGCATCATCTTTAAGTAAGTCAATTTTGAAGCTAACAGATTTTAATAACTGAATTTTGTCTTGATTGTGCTCTAAGCGTTCTACCCGCAGCCAAGAGCCGTCAGGTGTGACCATTTTCCAAGATAATAGGTTGTCGATGGTTGTACCCCATCTAAGGGCTTTTTTGCCGCCCGCGTTCATTGCTACATTGCCACCAATGGTGCAAGCATCTTGTGAGGTTGGGTCTACAGCAAAAACCAAATTATTTTCTGTGGCTAGCTCGCTAACACGCTTAGTGATAACACCCGCACCAACATTAACACTTTGTAGATTATTGGCACTTTTAATATTATCAATAAAACTAAGCTTTTCAGTGTTAATTACCGCTGTTTGTGCGTGTAGTGGGATAGCGCCACCGGTATAGCCTGTGCCACCTCCACGTGGGATAATAGTGAGTCCTAGTTCAATACAAGCTTTAACAATAGCGGCAATTTCAAGCTCAGTATCTGGTGTAATAACAACTTGTGGATACTCCACGCGCCAATCCGTTGCGTCAGTTGCATGAGCGGAGCGAGATAAAGCATCAAAACGAATATTGTTATTGCTGGTAACTTTGAGCAGAGCTTGTTTGATACGCTTTTTGTGCTGCTTAAAATCGCTTAAACAGAGTTCAAATTTAGCAACTGCCAAATCAGCACTATGGAGTAATTCTAGTACTTTGCTGTTGTTATTTGCTCGTTTTCTGACTAAATCTAGACGTGAATTAAGCGCTTCAATAAGTGATTTCCAGCGACGCTGATTTTTAATTAGGTCTTCTTGAAGGTAGGGGTTTCTGTCAACGACCCACATGTCGCCCAATACCTCAAACAACATTCTAGCACTACGCCCAGTGTTACGATTTGTACGCAGGGATTCTAGCAATGTCCAGGCATCTATGCCCAGGAATCGATATACAATTTCTTTGTCAGAAAACGAGGTGTAATTGTAGGGTATTTCTCGGTATTGCTTCAATTGAAGTAAAGTTAACAAAAATTAAATTTTATTTTACTATAATGGCTGATAGTTAAGGTTGGTTGTTTGTGTCTCTAAATAAGGCACTTTGAAAAAGGAAAGAAAGATGTTATGGATTAAGGCGTTTCACATTATTAGCGTTATTACTTGGTTTGCGGCTTTGTTTTATTTACCGCGTTTGTTTGTCTATCATGCGATGAGTCAAGACAAAATCAGCATTGAACGTTTTAAAGTTATGGAGCGCAAGCTTTATCGCGGTATTATGACACCGAGTATGGTTTTAGCTGTTGTTTTGGGCACTTGGATGGTGATTGATGGCTGGGAGATTTATAAAATACAATATTGGCTACATGTCAAGTTAGCTTTGGTAGTGCCTTTGCTTGCTTATCATTTTTATTGTGGACATTTATTACAAATTTTTAAGCAAGATAAAAATACACGCTCTGATGTTTTTTATCGTTGGTTTAATGAATTCCCTGTGTTTATTTTGATTGCAGTGGTAATTTTAGTAGTGGTCAAGCCTTTTTAATATAATCGTGATAAAGCGCTGAGAATAACTAAAGCGTTAATTGAGTCTTGTGAGCTACACTTAGTATAAGTATAGACTAACCTTTAGTGATAAAAATATAGCACTCACTTTTGCGTCATTTTTAAGTAATTGTCAGCCAACGCTTCATAGATAGGTTGCTCTGAAAATTGTCTAGAGGTGATTGAAGCTACCAAAGCTACTAAAATTCCTGGCAGTAAAAGATTGAAACTGTTAGTCATTTCTAGTACCAGTAGGGCAGAAGTAAGTGGCGCTCTAATTACACCACTTAGATAGCCGATCATTGCTAAAATCATAATAACTTGTGGATTGATTTGTGAATATAGAAAGCTCACTTCGTTGCCAATGCCTGCACCGACTGAAATACTAGTCATGAATAGACCACCAGCAATGGTTGAAATAAAAGAGGCTAATGTTGCTAAGTATTTCATCAGCGCAAACTCAGCACCTAATTGTTCACCTGAGAGCATCATCATGACTTCTTGATGGCCAGAGCCAGAAGTTTGCGCACTAGATAAGTAATTGAGTGATGCCACCACAACCCCTAAAAAGGCAGATAGTAAAATAACTTTAGTGTGCTTACCAAACATAAATGTTCTAATTAGGTAAAGAGAGACTTTGGCAAACACACCACCCAAAATTCCCGCGAGTATAGCTAATGGTAATACTTGCCAAATGAGGCCAAGGTCAAATGAAAGATTGGACAAATCCATTAAGTAAGGTGTATTGACAGTGTAGGTATTCAGTAATAAATACACAAAAAGACTGATCATCGCAATAAGCACTAGCGCTTGCCTTCTAAGCTTTCGACCTATCTCTTCGTAGGCAAACAATACGCCAGCAATAGGTGCATTAAAAGCAATAATCAGCCCAACACTGCCACCAATGGCAATTACCGCTTGAATCAATAATTTTCGTTTTAATTTGATGAGCTCGGCAAAATTGTAAAAAATTGAGCCACCAATGTGCACACTAGGGCCGCCAAAACTAAGCGAAGCACCTGCTACCATGGCTAGCACAACAAAGATAATTTTGCTAATGGCAATTTTAAAAGACAGTAGCATTATGCGAAGATATTTATTGCGTGAATCTGTTGCAGCAATAAGTTGGGGGATGCCACTACCACCCGCATAATTCGTGTATTTTTTATCAAGGTAGACAATTAGTGCAAATACCAAGGGTGTGATAAAAAATCCTAAGTATTCTTTATTGTTAATCAGTTGTTTAAAGGTGCTTTGAGTGTACTCGGCGATTTGCAAAAACAACGAGATGGTAATTACTGCTAATAGACTGGCAGCAAGTAAAGCGAAATAAGTTTTGGGTTCTTTAGGTAGCTGATGTAGAGCGTATCTACGCATTAGCCTTGTTGAGAAAAAACACCTGTTGAAAGATATCGGTCGCCTCGATCACACACAATAGTAACAATAGTTGCATTATTAACTTGTGAAGATAATTCTAAAGCTGCTGATACAGCACCACCACTTGATACACCAGCAAATATACCTTCTTTAGTGGCTAAATCGCGTGTGGTTTGTTCAGCGTTAGATTGTGATACATCCATCGTTGTATCAACTTTGGCGCGAGAAAAAATTTCAGGTAAGTATTCCTTGCTCCAGCGACGAATACCCGGAATGTGAGATCCTTCTGTTGGGCGTACACCAATGATTTGAATGGCCGTATTTTTATCTTTCAAAGCGTTTGATACACCAGTAATTGTGCCAGTTGTACCCATAGCAGAGACAAAGTGCGTTATCTTGCCATGGGTGTCTTTCCATATTTCTTCAGCAGTAGCATTAATATGCGCATTAGGATTGTCAATATTCGAAAATTGATCAAGCTGTAAACCTTTGCCATCTTGCTCTAATTTATCTGCCAGATCGCGAGCACCCTCCATGCCTGCTTCTTTAGTCACGATGAGTAATTCTGCACCATATGCAGTCATCGCATCACGACGTTCTTGAGAGAGGTTTTCAGGCATGATAAGCATCATTTTATAACCTTTAATGGCTGCGACCATTGCTAGTGCAATGCCGGTATTGCCGCTGGTTGCTTCAATAAGGGTGTCGCCTGGCTTAATATCACCACGAGCTTCTGCCTGAGTAATCATATTAACAGCTGCACGATCCTTAACTGATCCTGCGGGGTTGTTACCCTCAAGTTTTAATAAAACAGTATTTGATGGATTAGGATTGAGACGCTGTAATTCAACTAAAGGGGTGTTACCTATGGTTTGATCGATTGTTTGATATGGCATAAGCTAGCTCATAATTTAGCACTAAACTTAATGTCTAGTGCGTGCAATAATTACATGTTATTCAAAATAGCGTCTCGCACTTCACTCATAACAGGATTAATATTAATCATGTCATCGCTACACTGAGAGATAGCTGTATCTGGGTCTTTTAGTCCATGACCTGTTAGCGTACAAACAATTTTAGAGCCTTCAGGAATGTGTCCGTGTTGAATATCATGTATTAAACCAGCTAGAGAAGCTGCTGAAGCAGGTTCGCAAAAAATACCTTCTTGCTCAGTTAATAGTTTCTGGGTGGCTAAAATTCGTTTATCACTGATTGCTTTAAACCAACCTTTAGACTCCTCCTTTACAGTATGTGCCAAATCCCAGCTTTGAGGGTGCCCAATGCGAATCGCTGTAGCAATTGTATCTGGATTGTCAACCATAGCACCTTTAACGAATGGTGCAGAACCAGCTGCTTGATAGCCAACCATCATAGGTTTTTTACCCGCCTTATTATCATCAAAGTATTCCTTATAGCCCATCCAGTGAGCTGAAATATTGCCTGCATTTCCCACTGGTAGGCAGTGGTAGTCTGGTGCATCACCTAACTCCTCGATAATTTCAAATGCTGCCGTCTTTTGACCTTGCAAGCGGAAAGGGTTGATTGAATTAACGATAGCAACAGGTGCATGATCAGCTACTTCTTTAACTAAACGCATACCATCATCAAAATTACCTTTAATTTGAATAATTACAGCACCATGAATCATGGCTTGAGCCAGCTTCCCTAAAGCAATCTTACCTTCAGGAATAAGTACAAAGGCTTTAATGCCAGCTCTTGCAGCATAAGCAGCAGCGGCGGCAGAAGTGTTACCAGTTGAGGCACAAATAATAGCTTTAGAGCCTGCTTCGACCGCTTTAGTCACCGCCATTGTCATGCCGCGATCTTTAAAAGATCCAGTTGGATTTAAGCCTTCATATTTTATATAAATATCGACATCTTTTCCCAATGTGGCTGGAATGTTTTCTAGTCTGATTAAGGGTGTATTGCCCTCGCCAAGGCTGATTAGTCTTGTATTTTCATCAACCGGAAGTCTGTCGCGGTAGTTTTCAATTAGGCCTGTGTATCTCATGATTGTTTCTCCTTAATCAAGGTTTTCTACATGAATAATTTTAACATCCTCTTGGATGAATTCATGGTGTTGGATTTCTGTGATAGCAGCGTTTAAATTGGCGGTAGTCACGCTGTTAGTGATCATGGCAATATGTGCATTGTTTTGTGCATCAACTTGTTTTTGTATAACAGACTCAACACTAATATTGTGCTTGGCAAGGGTTGTCGTAATATCTGCTAACGCGCCTGGTTTGTCGGTTGCTAGTAGGCGCAGGTAAAAAACACTTTCGATATTGTCTGCAGCGCAATTAGGGATTTCAGTCAGCGACTTCCAGCCTAATACATCATGACTCACGGTGTCTTTAATAATATCCACCAAGTCTGCAATAACTGCACTGGCAGTGGCTTCATCTCCTGCACCTGCACCATAATAAAGCGTTGGCCCTACAGCGTTGCCTTTGACTAATACAGCATTCATCACGCCATCTACATTAGCCAGAAGTTGAGTTTTTGGAATCAAAGTTGGGTGAACACGCATTTGCAATTCGCCATTGACTTTTTTGGCAATTCCTAGATGTTTAATTGAGTAATTAAGTTCATTTGCAAAGGCAACGTCTTCGCCACTAATTTGACTAATACCTTCGGTAGAGACTTTATCGATTTGCAATTCACAGCCAAATGCAATCGAAGCTAGAATGGCAAGCTTATGAGCTGCGTCAATACCTTCTACATCAAAAGTTGGATCTGCCTCAGCATAGCCTAAAGATTGCGCTTCCTTTAGTACATCAGAAAAATCTCTACCTTTGTCGCGCATTTCAGTAAGAATGAAGTTTCCAGTACCATTGATAATACCCGCAACTAACTCAATTTTATTGGCGCTTAAACCTTGTTCTAAAGACTTAAGGATGGGAATGCCACCAGCAACAGCAGCTTCAAATAATAAATGCACTTTTTTCTCTTTGGCAAGTGTTAATAATTCATTACCATGAGTAGCAATTAAAGCCTTATTGGCAGTAATAACGTGTTTATTGTTGTTGATGGCCGCGATAACTAATTCTTTAGCAATGGTCGTACCACCAATAAGCTCTAGCACAACCTCTACTGCTGGATTATTAACAATTTCAAAAGCGTCTTCAGTGATATTTATATTGCCATCTGCACATATTCTAGGCTCAGAAATACTTTTAACGGCACCATGAGTGATGTTAATTTGCTCACCTGTACGAGCAAAGATTTCATGTTCGTTTTTACTTAAAACATTGACAACACCACCACCAACAGTGCCCATCCCTAAAATTCCAATATTCACGTTATCAAATCCTTTTTCAAAATGTCTAATAAGAGTGGAATTATACCAACTGGATATTGATGTATAAAGGTATTAAGCTGGGTATTTTATTTGGTTTTATCAAGAATGATGGCTGAACACTTAAGTGGGCGTGAATAATGCGCAGGCACAGTATGTTGGTTGTTAAACAATACAGGTGCAAGTGCCTTTAGCATGTCTTCATAAATTGGCTTTTTAAAGTCAATAACTTTTTCGATAGGGCGCCAATAATCGACCCAGGTCCATTCGTCAAATTCAATATCAGAGTGGGTATCGAGTTTGATATTATCCTCACTAGCAGTTAAGCGTAGTAGAAACCAAACTTGCTTTTGGCCAACGCAGACAGGTTTTTGAGAGCGCCTAACATGGCAGTCAGGTAAATCGTAACGCAACCACTTTGGGGTTTTGGCAAGTACACTTACATGGTGAGATTCCAATCCAACTTCTTCATTAAGTTCACGAAGTAGCGCATCAATATCACTCTCACCTTGATCAATACCACCTTGCGGCAATTGCCAAGAGTCTTGTTTATAGCGTTTGGCTAATAAAACTTGGTTTTTATCATTGGTGATAAGAATGCCGACGTTGGCACGATATCCCTCACTATCAATCATGTTGAATAGTTCTGTTTATGTATTAATCGTCGTTAGAGAAAGCGCCTAACAAGTGTAATAAGCTAGTAAACATATTGTGAAGTGCTAAGTAAAGACCAACAGTTGCAGCGATGTAGTTAGTTTCACCACCGTTAATAATGGCAGACATTTGACTTAACATGAACGCACCCATAATCAACACCACAGCAAATGACATTAGCAAGCTAAAGGCCGATGATTCAATAAAGAAGAAATTAATAAGTGACAAAGCGATAATGCCAATCATGGCAAAAAAGATCATACCATTTAAAAAGCTAAAATCCTTTTTGGTATTTTGAGCGTAAAAACTAATCGCAAAAAAAGCAATACCTGTACCGGTTAAGGCTTGAATCACTAAATCAGCGCCGTTTGGCATAGCTAAGTAGTGTGAAAGCATTGGACCGATTGAATAGCCTAATAAGCCAGCAATACCAAAAGCGGTTATTATGCCTTTGTTGCTATTTTGTGTTTTAGGCAAAACAAACCAAATAACGACAATAGCAGCTATAGAGCTAGCTATGGCTGAGCCAAATCCAGCGCCTGAAGCCACTGAAAACCAAGAGGCTAAACCGCCAAAAATTAATGTATAAGAAAGTAGTCTCATCGTATCTGACAAAACTTTATTTTTCACTTTGATATTGCTAATGGTTGTAGTTGAAAATGTATTCATAATTTATTCCTTAGGATTTAGTGTGTAAAATAATCTTATTTTATACTGAAAATACATCAATAGCATGAAACTAGTTTTAGGCTTAGGAGTGACCGGTTTTTCTATCGCACGCTTTTTACAGCAACAAAAAATCGCGTTTAAAGTTGCAGATTCTAGGCAAGCGCCTCCATCATTGTCCGAGTTTTTATCGGAGTTTTCAGCAATAGAACTTACTTTAGGTAATTGGGAAAAATCCATACTTCAAGGGGTTGATGAAATTTTTATCTCCCCAGGTATTGCGAAAAATGAAGCAATTGTAGAATGGGCTTTGGAAAAAGGTATAGATATTGTTAGTGATATCGAATTATTTTCTCGGTATGTTAAAGCGCCAGTTATTGGCATCACTGGCTCCAATGGAAAATCAACGGTCACTCAACTTCTAGGAGAAATGATTCATGCCAGTGGTCAAAAAGTGGCAGTTGGTGGAAATATTGGCATACCTGCCTTGGCATGTCTAAATGATGAAGTTGCATTTTATGTGTTGGAGTTGTCGAGCTATCAACTTGATTATAGCAACAATCTAGATTTATTAACTGGTGTGGTGCTTAATATCACTCCTGATCATTTAGATCGATATGACAGCTTTGAGCAATACACAAACTCAAAGTTAAGTTTATACAAATATTGTCAGAAGTTGGTTGTTAACGTTGATGAGCCACTTGTACCCCAAACAACTTCAGCCATTCACTTTGGTATTAATATGCCAAAAAAAGAGCAAGATTTTGGCACAGTTACTTGCCATGGTAGCTGCTACTTTTTAAAAGGTGATGAAGTGTTAATGGGGGTAGATGAAATGCAGCTTATTGGCGAGCATAATGTGGCTAATATTCTAGCAGCATTAGCGTTGGGCGATCAAATTGGTCTGGATATTGATCTCATGACCAGGTGCATTAAGGATTTTAAAGGGCTTGAGCATCGATTAGAATGGGTGGCAGATCGGCAAGGTATTGTTTTTTACAATGACTCGAAAGCGACTAACGCCTTAGCCAGTATAACAGCGCTCAAGTCACTGATTAGCAGACATGAAAATATCGTTTTAATTGCGGGCGGTGTCGCCAAAGATGAGAGTTATGCTGAGTTTTTTGAGCTGATTGATCGAGATGTGTTTGGCGTGGTATTAATTGGCCAAAGTGCCATGGATTTTGATCGCGGCATTCATACGGCAAAAATACTGCATGCGCAAGATATGAAGGAGGCAGTGTCATTGGCTAAAGATATGATCAATAATGGCGTTGTGCTATTATCGCCGGGATGTGCAAGTTTTGATATGTTTGATAATTTTGAGCACCGCGGACGTGAATTTAAGCGCGTTATTGTCGGATAAAATTAACGGCTTTATTAAGATCAGCCGCTTTTAACAATAAACCCTGTGTTTCATTTTTTAGCCAAGTGCTCTGACGTTTGCACAATTGGCGCGTAGCAATAATAGACCTTTCAATCATTTCAGCTTCATCTATTTCATTATTTAGAAACTGCCAAGCTTGTCGATAACCAACACAGCGAATTGATGGCAGATCTTGATGGAGCTTAGGATTAGATTTTAAGATTTTTACCTCTTCTATAAAGCCTTGTTTCATCATTAAATGAAATCGCGCTTGAATGCGCTGGTGTAGTTCAGAACGATCAGGCATTAGGATGATTTTTTTAATAGGATAATTAAGCCCGCCTTGTTTATTGCCTTGTAAGTGTGTCAGTGTTTGGCCACTAATATCAAAAACTTCTAGGGCGCGGGTAATGCGTTGCGCATCATGGGCGTGAATTCTGGCAGCCGCCACAGGATCAATTTTTTGTAAATCTTGGTGTAAAGCTTCTACACCTTTTTCCTTGAGCAATTGGTTGTATTTCTCTCTTGATGTGGGCGTTGATTCTGGCAACTCAGATAAGCCATACTCTAAAGCCTTAAAATAAAATGATGTGCCACCCACTAAAATAGGCAGCTCTCCACGATCAAAGGCTAGCTGAATTTGCGTGTTAGCATCTTTGATAAAATCCTGAGCCGAATAAGTATCACTCGGTTTGCAGATGTTAATTAAATGATGAGGATGGGCGCTAAGTGTTTTAGCATCAGGTTTGGCAGTGCCAATATCCATGCCTTGGTAGATTAGAGCGGAATCAACACTAATTAATCTAGATTTGATCTTTTGGCTAATATCAATTGCTAGATCGGTTTTCCCTGAAGCAGTAGGGCCCATTAAAAAAAGGACAGTATTAGCAGGTGGTTTTGACACAAAGATCCTTGTATTAGTAAGTATTTTTAACAACTAACCTAGATTATAATGTCAGCATTCAAAATATTGATAGAATAAAATCATGTTTACAGTAGAAAATCAAGCAAGTGGTAATCGCTTCACAGTTGCACAAGATGAAACCATTCTTGATGGTGCCATTAGTCACGGCCTAGGCTTCCCTTATGGTTGTCAAAATGGTTTTTGTGGTAAGTGTAAAGCTACGCTTATGGAAGGTGAGGTGGATTATTTAGAAGGTATTCCACCTGGAATCACCCCTGCAGAAATAAGTGACAATATGATTTTGCCATGCAAGTGTTATGCCAAAACAGATGTATCGATTGTTGTTGCTGAATTAGAAAGTATTGCAGACATTGAAGTGAGAACCCTGCCATGTAAGGTTGTTAAGATAGAACATTTGAATGATGATGTAGCTAAAGTTGTGCTAAAAATTCCAGGCAGTGAGGCATTGCAATATTTAGCAGGTCAATATATAGATTTAATTCACCCTGACTTTGATCCTCGTGCTTTTTCTATTGCTAATGCCCCACATAATACGGGCGTTATCGAGTTGCATGTGCGTCTTGTCTCAGGTGGTAAATTCACTAATTTTGTCTTTAATGAAATGCAAGAAAAATCGTTATTACAAATTGAAGGACCTAAGGGTAGCTTTTATTTAAGAGAAGACAGTGAAAAGCCAATGATTATGATTGCTGGCGGCACTGGGTTTGGTCCTGTTAAAGCGATGGTTGAGCATGCGATTGAATCAGGAAGTCAAAGAAAAATCGATATTTATTGGGGAGCGAGAAGCGAACAAGATTTGTACATGTCACTTCCTAACGAATGGGCTGAGCAATTTGACCATATTAATTTTGTACCAGTATTATCTATGCCAGATGATAATTGGCAGGGTCGAGTAGGCTATGTCCATGACGCGGTTTTAGCAGATTTTGACACCTTAACTAATTATGAAGTGTATGCTTGTGGTCCACCAGAAATGGTTAGATCTGCAGCCAATACTTTTGTTAAAAAAGGCATGTTCGAGAAAAATTTCTTTAACGATAGTTTTGATTTTGCTCATCAGGCGAGTGAAGGATGAGTGATTTACAACAACATTTAACGCAGCAACTTCAAGTTGCATTATCTCCGAGTTATTTAGAGGTTATTAACGAGTCTGCTAATCACTCTGGGCCAGCAACGCAGTCACACTTTAAGTTAATTGTGGTGAGTGAATATTTTAAGGATTTAGCGTTAATTGCTAGACATCGTTTTATTAATCAATTATTTAAAGAGGAGTTAAGTCATATCCACGCGTTGGCAATGCATACCTATACTCCAGAAGAATGGGCAGTAAGAGGTGGTGCACCGAATTCTCCAAATTGTGCAGGTGGCAGTCAATCTTAAGTTTTTTTAAACAATTTCTCTGGGCGAGTTTTTTACTGTTGGGGGCGTGCAGTTCTCAGACAAATAATTCAACAACCAAGCTCAGTAAAACGCAGATCAAGCAAGCGGTTTTTGTTAAGCCAGCGATTGAACAAGATCTTTGGCGCTATATCACCAATAGATCAACCTTAAAAGCATCCAATCAAAAGCAGTTATATTGGCATATTGATTGGTTTAAAAAGAATCCTGATTATCTAACACGCGTCACTAAGCGTGCCAAGCCTTATTTACATTTGATTGTTCAAGAGGTTGAAAAAGCAGGTCTACCTCTTGAGATTGCATTATTACCCATTGTAGAATCGGCTTATTATCCATTTTCTTATTCCCATGGTACGGCCTCTGGTTTGTGGCAATTTATTCCTTCTACAGGTAAGCTTTACGGTCTAAAAGATAATTGGTGGTATGACGGTAGACGCGATGTTTTGGCCTCCACTAAGGCGGCGGTAAAATATTTAAAAAATCTAAATAAATTATTTAAAGGTGATTGGCTATTGGCGATAGCTGCTTATAACTCTGGCCCAGGTCGCGTACAACGAGCTATTCGAGATAATAAAAAACAAGGCAGGCCGACTGATTTTTGGCATTTGAAATTGCCAAATGAAACCAAAGGTTATGTGCCAAGACTATTGGCAGTAACTGAATTAATTAAACATCCTGAAAAATACGCACAAACTATTACACCAGTTAAGAATGAACCAGCTTTGAGCGCCATTCAGTTAAAGACTCAGTTTGATTTGGCTTTAATTGCTGAGTGGTCAGATATTTCGCTAGAAGATTTGTATACATTAAATCCAGGTTTGAAGCGTTGGGCAACACCTAGCAAGGGTAACTACACTTTATTGCTACCCAATAAAAATATGGATCTG
>JAHZJR010000060.1 GCA_022600805.1 Pseudomonadota bacterium | reverse complement strand
CAGACTCTTTAAAGATCGATGGAAAATATAAATTTTAAAAATATCGATAAAAACGCCCAAAAGGAGATAACAGCACTTTTTGCATCTGTTTTTACTGAATCTGAAGGTGAGAGCGAAGGCCAGCTAATTCGTAATCTTGTCTTAAAGCTATCTTCAAATATAGATAACCAAGAAATAATTTGCCTCAGTGCGTATCAGGACGAATTGATTATCGGGTCAATTTTCTTGACTCGTCTTAAGGTTAACAAGCCTATTGATATCTATATGCTTGCTCCAGTTGCAGTTAGTACTAGGTATCAAGGTAAGGGTATTGGACAAGCATTGATCAATTACGGCCTTAAAGAATTAAAAAATCGTGATATAGCCGTGGCTATTACGTATGGAGATCCGTCTTTTTATTCTAAAGTAGGGTTTGAGTCATTATCAGAAGAGATAATCAAAGCGCCATTGAAAATGTCCATGCCAGAAGGTTGGTTAGGTCAGTCTTTAACCGAAAAAAATATACCATTCATTGGAGAGCGTCCTAGTTGTGTTAAGGAATTCAATGACCCTGTTTACTGGTAACTCTAAGAAAATAACAAGGCGGTAAATTTAGATGGATTAATAATCCGGTTTTACCGTACAACACTTTATTGTTTTTAATGTCTAGTTATGTGGCTTAATAAATTTTTTTTGGGGTAATGATAGCGTCCAACGGTATATCCCAGTCTTGTGCTTCTAAATTTTCTACTTGTTGACAATCAAAAGCCAAACCAATTAGTTTGGGGTTTTTGAATACTTGTTGGTGTTTTTTGAAAGCCAAAGTGCGATCGTAAAAACCGCCACCCATGCCCATGCGATTTTTATCTTGATCAAAGCCTACCAACGGCATAAATAGGATGTCAAGCTGTTCCGCGCTAATTATGTCAGTAGAAATTGGCTCTTTAATGCCAAATCGATTTTTTCTAAAATTTTTGCCAATTTTTGCAAATTTAAGAATTTTATCGTCTAATATCGGTAAAAAAGTGATAATTTCGTGATTTTTTAGGAAGTTTTCAATATATTTTGGGTCAATTTCACCATTATTAGATAAATAAAGGGCAATTTTTTGCCCATTTTCAAAATTTACGATATTTTGCACTTGGGGTAATAGTTGTTTGGCAAATTTGACACGATCGGAAGGGTTGATGTCAAGTCTTTTTTGTCGAAGGGATTGGCGTAATGCTTGCATAATTGCATTATAGCTGAAGAATTCGGGATCCATTGTGCCGTGTTGGCAGAAACCTGAACCAGTAAGGTTCAAGGCGGAAATTCGAAGCCTACCGCAGGCTTCCCACTTCAAGGTGGGCTTGCTCAATAGCAGTCTATCTCATGTCCTTATTTATTTATTTATCGGCTCAGGGGATATAGCCAATCACAAACACAACAGATGGTTATTATTATCACCCTGTTTAAAATTATTTGAGCAATATTTTGCATAAATAAAGAGATATATGCGTTTATCACAAGAGTAATATATTAAGGTTTAATATGCTTATTATTGATTTGTGATAATGAAAGCGTTCAATATATTAGTTATCCTTTAGTGAGCAGGTCTTAGGTTCTGATTTAATGTGTAAAATTCATGCTTACATTAATTTCTGATAATAACCATGAGCGAATCTGATTTTTCATCTTTAAATTTAGCCTCTAGTCTTGTAAAAAACCTGAGTACTCTAGGTTATGACGCCATGACGCCCATCCAAGCGTTAAGCTTGCCAGCTATTATCAAAGGCAAGGATGTTATTGGCCAGGGAAAAACTGGCTCTGGAAAAACGGCTGCTTTTGGATTGGGCTTGTTGAATAAGCTTAATGTTAAGTCTTACAAAGTTCAATCAATTGTTTTATGTCCAACGCGAGAATTGGCTGATCAAGTGGCTAGTGAAATTCGAAAATTGGCTAGAGCTGTTCATAACATTAAAGTGTTAACCCTATGTGGTGGTGCGCCATTTGGCCCGCAAATTGGATCGTTAGAGCATGGTGCGCATATTGTAGTGGGCACACCAGGGCGTATTGAGGAGCATTTACGTAAAAAAACTCTCAAGTTGGATTATGTAGAAATGCTGGTACTTGATGAGGCAGATCGGATGTTGGATATGGGCTTTCAAGATGCAATTGATGATATTGTTGAGAAAATTCCAACAAATAGACAAACGCTGTTATTTAGCGCCACTTATCCGCAAGAAATTGAAGCCATCGCGCAGCGAGTGATGAAATCGCCAGTGACAGTTAATGCGCCTGAGGTGCATGAAGAGTCCACCATTAAGCAATATTTCTATCAAACCAATTCAGATGATGAGCGGATGAGCGCGCTGCGTTTGTTGTTGGCCAAACACAGGCCTGAATCTACCTTGGTTTTTTGCAACACCAAGCGTGATACGCAGGATGTGGCGGATGAGTTGGTTTATTATGGGTTTTATGCATTGGCCATCCATGGAGATTTAGATCAGCGTGAGCGCGATCAAGCGTTAATTCGATTTTCCAATAAGAGTGTTTCCATCTTGGTGGCAACCGATGTTGCTGCCAGAGGTTTGGATATTGATTCGTTAGATTTAGTGATTAATTTTAATATTGCCCATGATCCTGAAGTACATGTGCACCGTATTGGTCGTACGGGTCGAGCGGGGCGTCGTGGCATGGCTGCCAGTTTTTATAATGATAGGGAAACTAGAAAACTGGATGAGCTAAATATTGAAATAACAGCAGATGAGCTTCCTACAGATACTTTATTAGACAGGCCGATCAATAAGCCTGCGATGACAACGCTTAAAATAGATGGTGGTAAGAAGCAAAAACTTCGTCCAGGTGATATTGTGGGAGGTTTAACAGGACAAGGCGGCATTCCTGGTGACAAAATTGGAAAAATTACAGTATCTAGCAATTGGTCGTATGTTGCTGTAGAAACGGGCTTAGTGAAGCTTGCACTCAAAAAAATTCAACATGATAAGCTCAAGGGGAAAACCTTTAGGGTAAGAATTTTGTCTTAAAACCTACTCTTTGGTATCGGTAATATTTAAAATTTCCCAGGTCTCTGAATCGTATTCTACTTCATAGCCAACTAAAGCTTTCTCCACTTGATCTCTCAGTGTTAAAGGCAACTCCCAGACACGTGTACAGCCAGGATAGCCATTAATTTCATGATAAGTGTTATCTGATATGGTGATTTGTCGACTGAGCCCCATTTGTGCAAAACTACCCATCACATCTTCAATAAATTCAGGTTTTTTTAACGGATAAAAATTGATTCTTTCATACATTCTAACCGTGGCGATAGACTCTAATAAGTTTTCCCTAACGCCTTCTGCATCGTTAATATCTTGTACCAATTCAGTGACTAGATCGTTTTCTTTATCAATGGTAATCGAATGAATCATAGGGAAAACATTCATAATTTCTGTGGGCATAGTTACTCCTAGTGCTTGAAATGACGCATGCCAGTAAACACCATAGCAATACCATGCTCGTTGGCTGCTGCAATGACTTCGTCATCACGCATTGAGCCTCCAGGCTGAATGATGGCTTTAATCCCAGCTTCTGCAGCTGCATCAATGCCATCTCTAAAAGGAAAGAATGCGTCTGATGCCATAACCGACCCTTCAACTACAAGTCCTTCGTCTGCTGCCTTAATGCCAGCAATTTTGGCTGAATAAACACGCGACATTTGGCCAGCGCCAACACCAATTGTCATTTGGTTTTTGACGTAAACAATAGCGTTTGATTTAACCGTTTTGGCTACTTTCCAGGAAAATAGTAAATCTTTGATTTGTTCGGCAGTTGGCTGGATATCGCTCACGCATTTGATATCATTCTCAGTAATAATACCAAGATCTTTGTCTTGCACAAGCAAGCCACCTGTGACACGTTTATAGTCAAGGGATGGCTTTGCCTTAGATAGTTCACCACACTCTAGTGCACGGACATTTTTCTTGGTTGATAGTGCTTCTTTGGCGTCAGTATCTACGCTTGGAGCGATGATTACTTCTACAAATTGACGATCAATAATGGCTTGTGCGGTTTTAAGATCAAGGTTGCGGTTAAAGGCGATAATGCCGCCGAATGCTGAAGTTGGATCGGTTTTAAAAGCATCATCATAGGCATCAAAAATATTGCTACGAACGGCGACACCACAAGGGTTAGCGTGTTTAACAATCACACAAGCAGGTTCTTCAAAACTACGCACACATTCTAGTGCGGCATCTGCATCTGCCATGTTGTTAAAGGACATTTCTTTGCCTTGAAATTGTGTACTTGAGGCGACACAGGCTTCAGTAATATTGCCCTCTTGATAAAATGCAGCAGACTGATGTGGGTTCTCGCCATAGCGCATTGATTGAGTTTTATGAAATTGCAAATTCATGGTATTGGAAAACCCGTCTTCACCTTGACCTAGATAGTTAGCAATGGCGCCATCATATTGTGCGGTATGCTCAAAGGTTTTAAGAGCAAGTTTTGTACGTGTTTCTATCGTCGTATTGCCATTGGCATTAATCTCATCGATAACTGTTTGATAATCCTCAGCATCCACCACAACCGTTACTGATGCATGGTTTTTAGCACTTGAGCGTAACATTGCAGGACCGCCAATATCAATATTTTCAATCGCATCTTCTAGTGTGCAATCAGGGTTAGCAATGGTTGCTTGAAAAGGGTAAAGGTTAACAACGACTAAGTCAATTGGATTGATATCATTCTGCGCCATCACCGCTTCATCAAGCCCTCGGCGTGCCAATATTCCGCCATGAATCTTTGGATTTAGCGTTTTGACACGACCTGCCATCATCTCAGGAAAACCAGTATAGTCTGATACTTCGATGACCGGAATGTTGCTGTCAGCCAAAAGCTTTGCTGTACCGCCTGTTGAGAGAATTTCAATATTTTTGCTAGCCAGTGTCTGGGCTAATTCAAGAATACCAGTTTTATCAGAAACACTGATTAAGGCGCGTTGTATAGACATGTTGTTCCTTTGAGAGATTGGGTTTTAATTACAAAGGTTATTATAAAGTTTTAGAGCTTATAGAGTTCGATTTTTTTCTTGAGTGTTCCACGATTCATGCCTAAGATTCGAGAAGCTTCACTTTGATTATGATTGACCAGTTCTAAAACAAATTTGATGGTCACAGGTTCTACTTCATTCATCACCATTTTATAGACGCCAGATGCTTGTTCGCCATCGAGTTGTTCGAAGTAGCGATCTAATTTTGCGTTAATGCAAGCTGGTAAATCAGTAGAGCTCATAGCTGGTTTAAATAGTTCTTAAAAAGTGTCAATTGTTGTTCACCATCGGTAATTTTGTTAATAGTTTGCCAAAATTCCCGCATGTGATTTTTATCAAGGTGCGTAGCATACCAAAGAATGTGCTTCCTGGCGAGTCTCAATCCCAAAAAATCACCATAAAAAGCATGAATTTGTTGAATATGCTTCAAAATTATGGTTTTTTTCTCTTCAAGTGGGATAGACTTCAAAATTTTCCCAGTACTAAGGTAATGGTTAATTTCAGAAAAAATCCAAGGGTTGCCTTGAGCGGCACGCCCAATCATAATGCCTGAAGCGCCAGTATAATCTAAAACTTGTTGTGCCTTTTTGGCGCTGGTAATGTCGCCATTCGCAATAACGGGAATATCTACCTGGTTAGCAACAGTTTGAATGGTGTCATATTCCGCCATGCCGTGATACTTGTCTGCTTTAGTGCGCCCGTGTACGCTCAACATTTGAATGCCAGATTGTTCGGCAATCTGTGCAATAGTGGATGCATTTTTATTATCAGCATTCCAACCAGTACGCATTTTAAGAGTCACGGGAACATCGACTGCCGAAACTACCGCCTCTAAAATGTTTTTGACCAGTGCCTCGTCTTGCATAAGTGCTGATCCAGAGGCTTTATTGCAAACTTTTTTAGCAGGGCAGCCCATATTAATATCAATAATATTGGCGCCAAATTTAACCGCCTTTTTTGCAGAAAGCGCTAGTTCGTTCGCTTCTGATCCTGCTATTTGAATACTAATTGGTGTTTTTTCACCTGCAAAATCAAGGCGATGTTTAGATTTATTGGTGTTGAGCAAATGCGCTTGTATAACCACCATTTCTGAAGTGGTTAGTCCCGCACCTAAAGATTTGCACAGCATTCTAAAAGGCTTGTCACTCGTGCCTGCCATGGGGGCTAATAATGCGATAGAACTGAGTTTATAAGGGCCGATCTGAATTGACACGAGTCGCGTTATTTTTTGGCTTTTCTAGTTTTTTCAAGTAAGCGTCTTTGCTTGAGTTTGGAGAGGTGGTCTACAAATAAGATGCCATCTAAATGGTCAATTTCATGCTGAATACACACACCTAACAAGTCTTGTGCTTCAAGCTCAAAACGTTCGCCTTGTTCATTGAGCGCTTGTACTTTAATATGATTTGCACGTGTGACACATTCGTAATAATTTGGTACTGAAAGACAACCTTCATCCCATTCGATCTCCCCATCTTTTTCAATAATTTCAGGGTTGATTAGACATAGTGGTTGAGTTTTATCTTCTGAGGTATCGATTACAATTAGACGAATATGGTGGTTGACTTGTGTTGCAGCGAGGCCAATTCCCGGGGCGTCATACATGGTTTCAAACATATCTTTAACGAGCGAACGAATGGCATTGTCAACCGTTTCAATCGGTTGAGCTTTGGTTCGAAGACGCTTATCTGGGTAATGAAGAATTGGCAATAGCATAATTATATTATAGTGTTTTTTATGCGCTCAGATTGCTTAGGATGGTCTTCGTTAAAGTGCAGGCCTCGACTTTCTTTTCTGATAAGCGCAGATTTAATGATAATTTGAGCAGTTTTAACTAAATTTCTTAATTCGATTAAATCACTTGAGATAAGGTATAAGCTGTAATATTCGTTAACCTCGGTCTCGATTTGTTCAAGCCTGTGTTGTGCATAGTTTAAGCGTCTATCAGAACGCACAATACCAACAAAATTCCACATAATTAAACGCACCTCATCCCATAAGTGCGTCACCACAACTTTTTCTTTAGAGGGGGCGACTCGAGAGGCGTCCCAAGGGTCAAATCGACAATGCGTACTTTGCATGGTTTGTTGGTTGATGTCTTGGGCGCAAGATTTGGCAAACACAATACACTCTAAAAGAGAATTACTTGCCATACGATTAGCGCCATGTACTCGCGTATGAGCCACTTCACCAATGGCGTATAGACTTGTAATATTGGTTAATCCTTGTAAATTGGTATCAATACCACCGCAAGTATAGTGCGCTGCTGGAACGACGGGAATAGAGACTTTAGAGATATCTATGCCAAATGTTAAGCATTTATCGTAGATAGTAGGAAAGTGATGCTTGATCCAGTCCTTTCCTTTAAAGGAGATATCTAGATAAACACAGTCCAAACCACCAGACTTCATCTCTGAATCAATTGCCCTAGCAACGATATCTCTAGGTGCTAGCTCCCCACGACCATCGTATTTTTGCATAAACGCTTCACCATTGGGCAAGTGGAGTCTGCCACCTTCTCCGCGAATAGCTTCTGTAATTAGAAAGGATTTTGCATGTGGATGGTACAGACAAGTAGGATGAAACTGAGTAAATTCCATGTTCATAATGTCACAGCCCGCACGACTAGCCATGGCGATTCCATCGCCAGTTGAGGTATCTGGGTTGGAAGTATAAAGGTAAGTCTTGGAGGCGCCTCCAGTAGCTAGTATGGTTTTATGAGCGATAAAGCTTTCTACTTGATGGGTGGTTTTATTTAAGATATAGGCGCCACAACACTGCTCATTTTGAATAAGTAAGTCAATAGCAATATAGTTTTCAAATAAGGTAATATTGTTGTGCTGTTTGACGCTATCCAAAAGGTTTATCTGGATCGACTGCCCTGTTTTATCTGCAACGTGGGCGACGCGTCTATGTGTATGGCCACCTTCAGTAGTCAGGTGATAATGATCACTATCTTTGGTGAAGCGAACACCTGAACGTTCTAATGAGGAAATAGCGTCAGGTGCATTTTCCACCATAAATTTTACTGCCATTTTGTCAGCCAAACCAGCAGCTGTGGCTAGTGTATCAGCAACATGTGCATCAAAATTGTCATGTGCGTCTAATACCGCAGAAATGCCGCCTTGCGCATAAAAAGAACTCCCCTCCAACACTTCATCTTTAGCAATGAGCGCAATAGATAAATGCTGAGATAATTGCAACGCACTCATGAGTCCTGCGCTGCCTGTGCCAATAATTAGAACGTCAAATTGATGTTGCATGCACACTGAGATAAAAAAGTTAGATTTTAGGCTTAAATATTAGGATTAATTTAGGCAGTAACGTTAAGTTTGCGAGTAGTGCGCTCAACATGGCAATGGCTGTGAATACACCAAAATAAATACTTGGAATGAAATTAGATAAGGCAAGGACTAAAAATCCAAGTGTTACAGTGATTGAGGTGTAGAACATCGCCAGTCCAATGCTAGCATGAGAGCGGTACATGGTTTTAATGTAGTCACCATCTTTTTGAAATTCAGCCTTAAATCGATGAATATAATGAATAGCGTTGTCAACACCAATGCCGATAGCAATAGCTGAAATAGTAATTGTCATTAAGTCAAGTGGTATGCCAGCCAAACCCATGATGCCTAAGATAAACAACGAGGGCAATGTGTTTGGAATAAGTGCTAGAATAGACAGACTAACTGATTTAAAAATAAATAAAAACATAATAAAAATCATAGCAAACACAACCGCAATGGTTTTGATTTGCGAGTCAAATAAGCTTTGCAACATGTTGTTGTAAAGCACCAGCATACCGCTTAGTCGAAAACTTTCAGGTTTAAAGCCGAGTTCGTTAGAAATATGTTGGTTGATTTCAGCAATCAATTTTCCACGCTCTAGTTCTTTATTGGTCTCGCGAATACGAATAACCATACGTAACTGTCCACTGTCTTCTGAAATATAAGGATCTAATACGTGTTGTTTGGCAGAGTCTGGAATTTGGCCACGAACAATATTTAAGAAAAATCCATTTAAGGCATCACCGTCATTTGCCTGAGTAAGAATACTCATAAGAGTATCAACAGAAAGTACTTTTCCTGTTTCTTCCAGTGAATCAAGGTAGGTGTGAATATCGTGTATTTCTGCGCGTAAATCCTCATCATACCAATAATCTTCTCCCAAACCTTCAAAGATGATTTCTAAAGGGATAGTGCCACCTAACTCTTGGTCAATCAAGGTTAAGCCTTGATTGATTTCAGTGCTTTCCTTAAAGTAGTCAATAAATCTATTTTCAACACTTAGTTTATTAATACCAATACCTGAGGCAATCACAAAGACAACTAGAGCAACCAATAAGTGATTGCCAAAGCGCTCAACAAATTTAGCTAATGAGGTGGTAAATCCAAGTTCTGTTTTATGGGTTGTTATTTTGGCTTTAGGAAGTAGCGCCATCACCATGGGAAATGCTAAAAATGACAGTAGTAGGGCAATGGTAACGCCGATAGACATCATCCATCCAAAGTCGATAACAGGGCGTATACCACTAATTAGTAGGGAGCTAAATGCAGCAAAGGTTGTAAGTGTTGTAAACAAACAAGGTTTAAACATTTGAGATAAGGTGTCTTTAATCAGAATTGACGATTCTAGATCAGGATTGAGTTGTGATAATTCTCGATATCTAACCACTAAATGAATAACGACTGAAAGTGTCATCACTAGCAATAACGAGAAAAAATTACTGGAAATAACAGTCACTTTCCACTCTAAAAATGCCAATAGGCCAGTCATGATTAGGGCACCAGATATACTAATGATGATTGGCATAACCACCCAGCGCAATCCTTTAAAAATGATCGCCAAAATAACGCTCATCAGTCCAATGACTGCTAGACTAAATACAATCAAATCGCTATTAATATAGCTAATAATATCGGTGGTAATCATAGGAAGCCCGCCTAAGAATAAACTGGCTTGATCAGAATATTTAATAATCAGAGTACGAATTTCAGCAATGGTTTGGGCTTGCAATTCACCTTGGGTGCTAGCATTACGCAAGACTTGTTTTTCAATACTTTTTAGTTTTAGGAGTTGTGCTTTATCAAGGGTATTGTTAAGACGATCAAGACGCATTTGGTCGCGAGTTTCGCGCAGTTCTTGAAATCTTTGGTTATCTTTTAAAGTAACCAAAATAGCGGTTGTTTTTCCATCTTTGCTGACTAAGTTATTAGCATACAAAGGTGATGTGATAAATTCATTGGCAGCGAGCTCTAGATTTGCATTGCCTTGTTCAATTGTGATGTTTTCATCAGCCAAATCAGACAGGGATAATGGGGGTGATTGAAATAATGGTACATCTAAAATACTAGTAACTGACTTAACTTGGTCAATGTTTTTCAGTTCTCGTTTAAACCGAGATAGGTGATTTAGTTGTTTAGGATTTAACAACTCCCCGCTTACTTGATAAGAGATAACTAAATAATCGTCAGAGCCGTAATTTTTCTTAACACGTTGATAAAAAGCTAGATTTTCATCCCCTTCAAGCACTAAAGAATCAGAGGAGGCGTCTAGTTGAAAGTTGGGTATTTGGGCAATAAAAAACCCTACTAAGATGAATAATAGGGTTAGACCTAAAATAGATTTTTTTAGAACAAAATTAAAAAATGCGTTCATGAACTATTGTGTTTTTAAGAAAGATTAAAATTCAAACTTGGCAGATTTTTCTAAACCTTGCATCACATCTAGCTGAGTTTCAAATAAAGATTCTGTTGACCATTTGTGCTCGCTATGACGAGTAATAACTTTGGCGCTCATGGCTTTTCCCGTGCCTTCAACCACAAAAATACGCCCGCCAACATTTAGAAGGTGAAAAAATCTTCCAGTGATTTTTGGTACAGAAGTACTAATAACAACCACATCAAAAAAGTCTGTTGAACGTTTCCAACCTTTAGAAGCATCGCCAACCTCTAATGTGGCGTTGTTGATATTAAGATGATTTAGTTTTTCTTGAGCGCCCTGGCTCAAAGTTTCGTCAATTTCAATACTGGTTACTGATTGGCATAATTTTGACAAAACTGCAGTTAAGTAGCCACTGCCTGTACCCACCTCTAAAACGGTTTCATTTTTTTGAATTTTAAGGGCATCTAAGAGGCGGCCTTCTACTTTTGGTGAAAGCATTTTTGCTTTGTCTGTTAGCGGTATTTCAATATCAGCAAAAGCGAGATTTTTATAATGATCAGGTACAAAATCTTCTCTAGGTATATATCTTAGTGCATTATTGGCAATGTAATCTAGACCACCCCAAGGGCGAATTTGATTGTCAATAGAATTTTTTCTCGCTTGTTTGATATCCATTGTGTTTATCGTTTTTTTGGTGGTAATAAGTCAGTGATCGTGCCTTCAGCCATTTCTACGGCGAATGCTGTAGTTTCACTTAAGGTTGGATGAGCATGAATAGTGAGCGCAATATCTGACATGTCGCAACCCATTTCTACGGCTAATGTTGCTTCTGCAATTAAGTCTCCAGCATTTGTTCCGCAAATTCCCATGCCTAAAATTTTGCCCGTTTTGGCATCGAATAAGCCTTTTGTGACACCTTCAGATCGTCCAATACTTAAACTTCTGCCACTTGCCGCCCATGGGAAGACACCTTTTTCATAATCCACATTTTCGGCCTTTAGCTCTTTTTCAGTTTTTCCCGTCCAAGCTACCTCAGGATCTGTGTAAGCAACTGATGGTATGGTGAGTGCGTCAAAACCAGATTTATGTCCACAAATAACTTCAGCAGCAACTTTGGCTTCATGTACTGCTTTATGTGCCAACATTGGCTGACCGACAATATCACCAATCGCATAGATATTTTCCACATTGGTTTTCATTTGTTTGTCAACTTGAATAAAGCCCCAGTCATCTACTTTCACACCTGCTTTTTCAGCATCAATTAGCTTGCCATTTGCCGATCGACCAATAGAAACTAAGACTTTATCAAAGGTGTCAAAGTCTGGTGCTCCCTTTCCTTCAAATCCTACTTTAATACCTTCGTCCAAGGCCTCCATGCTGGCCACTTTGGTATTCAAGAAGATATTAGCATAGCGTTTTTTGATGCGTTTAAACAATGGGTTAACAATATCTTTATCAGCGCTAGCAATCAGTTGTTCGGATAGCTCTACAACGGTGATTTCACTGCCTAGTGCTTCATAAACAGTTGCCATTTCTAATCCGATAATGCCGCCACCAACAATTAACAAACGTTTTGGTACGTCGGTCAGTTCGAGCGCATCGGTTGAATCCATTACACGTGGGTCATCAAATGGAAAAGCAGGGATTTTAGTTACTCGAGATCCTGCTGCAATAATACATTGTTCAAACTCAATGATTTCATCGCTGTTATCAATGGCAATTTGATTGTTGGCAATGAATTTACCATAGCCTGTGACAACATTTACCTTTCTTGCTTTGGCTAAAGCTTTAATACCACCCGTTAACTTACCAACAATATTTTCTTTATTATTGCGTACGCCATCGATATCGATGGTTGGCTCGTTAAAAGTGACGCCTAAATGTGAGGCTTCATCTGCTTCGTTTATCACTTGAGCAGTATGTAATAACGCTTTGGAAGGAATACAGCCGACATTTAAACACACACCACCAAGTGCGTCATAACGCTCAATCAGAGTTACTTGCTTACCAAGGTCAGCTGCTCTAAATGCAGCAGTGTAGCCACCTGGACCTGAGCCAATAACAACAACTTGAGTTTTAGTAATCATAATAAAATCTCTCTAATATCACTTAATATTGAATTTAAATCTGCCATAAAACGTCCACCCTGAGCGCCATCAATAACACGGTGATCATAAGATAGAGCAAGTGGCAAAGTTAAAGTTGGGATGAAATTTTTACCATCCCAGATTGGCTTGGTTTGTGCACGTGATACACCTAAGATGGCGACCTCTGGCGAATTTACAATTGGAGTAAATTGTGTGCCACCAATACCACCAAGACTAGAAATCGTCAGTCCTGCACCTTGCATATCTCCAGGCTTAAGTTTGCCATCACGCGCTTTAGCCGAAGTTTCTGCCAGCTCTGTTGCAAGTTCGGTTAATGATTTTTTCTCAACATTTTTAATGACCGGAACCACTAGGCCGTTTGGCGTATCCATAGCAATACCCAAATTAAAGTATTTTTTAAGAATAAGGTTATCGCCCGATTCATCTAAAGAGGCGTTAAAGCGTGGGTGCTTTTTGAGTGCTTGAATAACCGCCTTCATGATAAACACTAGTGGCGTTAGTTTAATGCCTTTGTTTTTTTGCTCTTGTCTGAAAGCCTCCATTTGATCAATATTAACTTCATCAAATTGAGTGACGTGTGGAATATTGAGCCAGCAAGCGGTTAAGTGTTTACCCGATAGCTTGTTTATTCGAGATAAGGCAATAGTTTCAATTTCTCCAAATTTAGAGAAATCTATCACTGGGGTTTTAGGTAAAGAGCTGCCGCCACCAGAGGTGAGAATCTGTTTGACGTACGCTTTAAGATCTTTATCTAAGATCCTGCCTTTTTGTCCAGTTCCAGTGACGCGGCTTAAATCAACACCGATTTCTCTAGCCATTTTTCGAATCGAAGGTGAAGCGTGAGATTCACTTGATGGCAGAGTAGAAATAGATTGATCTAAAGTGGACTTGCTGGCTGGTGATGGAGCAGCTGCCACAGGTGTTGTTTCTGGTTTAGCTGGCGCTACTGGTGTTGTGTCAGTCGTTTTTTCTGGCGCAATGTCGCCAGTGGTTTCTATATTAAGAATTAAATCGCCTAAGCTGAGCTTATCTCCTAATTTGACGTTAATGTCAGTCACTTTTCCAGCAACTGGCGTTGGGATCTCCATAGAAGCCTTATCACTTTCTAGTGTGATAATACTATCTTCTTCAGAAACGTTATCACCAACGGCGGTTAATATTTCAATCACTTCTACTTCGTCAAAATCACCAATATCAGGAACATTAACAGCGACTATTTCAGTGCTTAATTGTTTAGATTCGTCTGTTTTTTGAGCGGTTGACTGAGTGGTTTTTTTATCTTCTTCTTTATTTTCTAGCGCAATAACCACATCACCTTGCTTAATTTTGTCGCCAATGTTTACATTAATATTGGTGACTACACCGGCATGAGGTGTTGGAATTTCCATAGAAGCTTTATCGCTTTCCAAGGTTATTATGCTGTCATCAGCTGCGATTGTATCGCCAACGCTAACTAAAATCTCAATAACCTCTACTTCATCAAAGTCACCAATATCGGGTAATTCTATATTTTTTATCGCAGACATAATGCAAATTTCATCACTCATTTAAAGGTGATAATTATCGCAAAAACGACCGACAAAAGGGGATAAATGTTAAAATACTTTTAAATCATTAGCTTGATTTGCTTGTTTGTATTTTTTTCCTTAGACCTGTATTGTATGCCAGAAGCGCTTTTAATTTCAAATTTAACTAAAACGTATGCGAATAATATGCAGGCATTGTCACGTGTAAATTTGAGTATTAAACAAGGCGATTTCTTTGCATTATTAGGTAGTAATGGTGCAGGTAAAACCACCATGATTGGCATTATTTGCTCTTTATTAAATAAATCCTCAGGCAAAGTGCAAGTATTAGGCAAGGATCAGTCTACGCATCTGAATGAAGTTAAGCGACTCATAGGATTAATGCCGCAAGAATTTAATTTCAATCCTTTTGAACCCATTGAAGAGATTTTGATTAATCAAGCCGGATACTACGGTATTGGGCGATCTCAAGCTAAGGCGCAAGCAGAGATTTTATTAAAACGTATGGAGTTGTGGGATAAGCGTTCAGATATGGCAAAATCTTTGTCTGGCGGTATGAAAAGGCGACTAATGCTAGCAAGAGCGCTTATTCATCAGCCAAAAATTCTTATTTTGGATGAGCCGAGTGCAGGTGTCGATGTTGAGATTCGTCGTTCAATGTGGCGTTTTTTACGCGAACTTAACGAACAGGGAATAACAATTATCCTGACCACGCATTATCTGGAAGAAGCCGAATCCTTATGTCGTAATATTGCTATTTTGGATAAAGGCGAAATTATTGAGCAAACCAGCATGAAGAAACTATTGGCTCGAGTTTCACAGCAGACTTTAATTTTGGAAAGTGTTCAACCCTTGCCCGAGATACTGCCTGAATTTAGTTTTAAAATAGAGCGACTGGATGCGCATTCAATGCAAGTGATCTTAGAGCATGAAAATATTAGCCAAGCGCTGAGTGCACTGAGTGCCCAAGGGGTTGAAATCGAACATGTTAGAAGTGCACAAAATCGACTAGAAACATTATTTTTGCGTTTAACATCAAAGGCTAGTTGATTATGTGGATTGCTTATAAAACCATTGTTGTTAAAGAGATTTTGCGTTTTTCTCGTATTTGGGTGCAAACTATATTCCCCCCGATTATCACCACTTCACTTTATTTGCTGATTTTTGGCGGTTTAATGGGGGAGCGTATTGGTGATATGCAGGGGGTAGATTATTTGCATTTTATTATTCCGGGTATTATTTTAATGACGGTTATCCAAAACTCTTATGCTAATACTGTTTCCTCATTTTTCTTAGCCAAATTTAATCATAGCATTGAGGAGTTATTAATTTCACCAGTGTCTTATTGGGTAATTTTAATGGGCTATGTTTCTGGCGGAATTGCGCGTGGATTTACAGTGGGACTTGGTGTATTTGTCGCCGTTTCGTTTTTTGTTGAGCTGCAGATATACAGTGTTTTGATTGTTCTCATAACCTTTTTACTAACCGCTATTTTGTTTTCATTGGCAGGATTTATTAACGCAGTTTTTGCGCAATCATTCGATGATATTTCTATCGTTCCTACGTTTATTTTGATGCCAATGACCTACCTAGGTGGTATGTTTTATAGCATTGAGATCTTGCCAGAATTTTGGCAAGATTTGAGTAAATTTAACCCGATATATTACATGGTAGATAGTTTTAGAATGGGGTTTTTAGGTAGTTCGACGACAGATTTTTGGGTGTCAATGGCCGTGTTGTTTTCTATGATTGTTGTGCTCGCCATAGTGGCCTTTTATTTACTAAAAAAAGGCGTTAATATCAAGACTTGATGGAGTCTTCATCGCCAGATAATAGGCGTTTGATATTGCTCTTATGTGTGTAAAAAATCCAAAGGCACATTAATCCAACGATATAAGTTGCCTCAATATTTTCTGTGAATAGGTAAAAATATAGCGGTGTTAGAAGGGTGGCAATCAGTGCTGATAAGGATGAAATTTTAAGCACTTTAGCAACAAATAGCCAGGTTGCTACAAAAGCAAGACCTACCAAATAGTTAAGTGCAAGCAAACTACCAATGAAAGTAGCCACACCTTTGCCACCTTTAAATCCGAAAAATATCGGATATACATGACCTAAAAATGCACCCAGCGCAATCAACGTTAATTCTTGAATGTCAAACCCAAGATAATAACCAATAGCAACAGGAGCAAAGCCTTTTAGTCCATCACCAAGGAGTGTAGCCGCCGCCGCTTTTTTACCACCAATTCTAAGTACATTGGTGGCACCTGGATTATTAGATCCTTGTGTTCTAGGATCGGGCAAATCAAGAATTTTGCAAATGATTATAGCCATAGAAACAGAACCGATCAGATAAGCAAAAATGATGAGCAAGGGTAGCATATAATTTTCAATATTATTATTTAGGTATTAATTTAAGCATGGATATTGTATTTATACAAGGATTAAAAATTGATTGCGTGATTGGCATTTACGATTGGGAACGTGAAATTCGTCAAGATATCACTTTGGATATTGAGATGGGGTTTGATATTTTGCCAGCGAGTAAGACCGATCATATTGATCAAACACTTGATTACAAAGCCGTTTCGAAACGCTTGATAGGTTTTGTTAAAGAAAGTGAATTTCAACTGGTAGAAACACTCGCTGAACAAATTTGCCAAATTATTCTCAATGAGTTTAATGTTGAGCAAGTCAAACTTACTTTGAACAAAGGTAAAGCAGTGACGGGGGCTCAGGGTGTCGGTGTGATTATTAATCGATCAAAAAATGGCTAAAATTCATATAAATATTGGCTCAAATCAAAATCGTGAGGCAAATATTGCTGGTGCGATTGACTATTTAAAGCTAAATTTTGCTGATATTAAAATTTCCGATATTTTTGAGTCGCCCGCTGAAGGTTTTGAGGGTGATAATTTTTACAATATGGGGGTTAATGCTAGTACTGCGCTAAGTGTGGAAGATGTAAATGCCGTTTTAAAAAATATCGAAAAAACTTTTGGTCGAGATCGTGCGCAGCCGAAGTTTTCTTCTCGAGTGATTGATTTGGATCTGGTCACTTATGATGATGTTATAGATTTAAATGCCAACCTTCCTCGAGATGATATTTTAAAATATGCCTTTGTATTGGCGCCTTTGGCACAATTAAGTGGTGATGATGTTCATCCACTAGCAAAGCAGACGTACCAGCAACTTTGGCAGTCTTTTCAAACAGACAATCAGTTTGAGTTATCGCGGTATAATATTGAAAAAATCCTTTCATAATTTAGAGAAATTTATGCCAAAAATAAGACGAATTTTATCGATATTTTTACTCAGTTTTTCCACCGCTATCTTTGCTGAAACCTACGTAGAAGGCAAGCATTATGTCACCCTTGATAAACCAGTTAAAACTACGACAGGTAATAAGGTTGAGGTGCGAGAATTGTTTTGGTACTACTGTCCTCATTGTTTTAATGTAGAGCCTGCATTAGATAGCTGGGTAAAAAAATTACCAAGCAATACCGTCTTTATTCGCCAACCGGCTGTTTTTTCAGACCGTTGGATAAATGGTGCTATTTTTTATTACGTGCTAGAGCAACTAGGCGAAGTGGCGCGTTTGCATGGGCAGTTATTTGAAGCTATTCATTTGCATAAAACCGCTTTTACTGATCAAGCTGATTTTGTTGATTGGCTGGTTGATCACGGCGTTGATAAGGTCAAAGCCAACGCAGCATTTAAATCTTTTTCAGTGCGTATCAAAGTCAATAAATCAAAAGTAAATACAGTGAAATACCACACCTCTGGCGTTCCAGCGCTAGTTATTAATGGTAAGTATTGGACGGATGCCTCTCATGCGGGTGGCGAGCTGGACATGTTTAAAGTGGCCGACTATTTAATCGCTAAAGAATCAAAATAATTCAGGTGCTTGATCGTGTGTTAGTGTTATCCGGTCTGGATCCGTGTGGTGGTGCAGGCATTGCTGCTGATATTGAGACTATTAATCAATTTGGGGCAACACCTTTACCCATTGTAACTACGTTGACCGTGCAAAATACACAGCGTGTTAGTGAGCTGCAAGCAGTGGACCATCAGTTCATAGTCAAACAATTAAGCGCACTGACAGACGACATTGATATTACAGTCGTAAAAATTGGCCTATTGTCATCTGTTGAACAAATACAAGCAATTGCTGAGTGGTTAGATGAAAGTCATGTGGTGGTGCTAGATCCTATTATTAAGGCCAGTACTTCGGATGAATTATTAGCGCAAGAGGCAATTGACATGCTTAAACAAAAGCTCCTGCCTAAGGTTTTCTTGCTAACACCAAATGTGGCAGAGTTAGCAAGATTGGCACCAGGTCTCGATGAGCAAGAAGCGGTGAAATCTTTGCCTTGCGAATGGGTTTTACTAACAACCACAGACACTTCCGAGCAGGTCATTGAACACCGTCTATATCACCAAGGCGAGTTGTTTGAATGTTTTTCGTACCATAAGCTACCTGGGGATTATCACGGATCTGGCTGCACTTTAGCAAGTGCAATTAGCGCCTTGATTGCCGCTAATCTGGATGTGGGTGTTGTTGTTAAGCGTGCACTAGACTACAGCTATCAAACTTTGTTAAACGCCAAGCAAATAGGTAAAATGCAATATCATCCTAATAGAATAAGTCCTTAACATGAGTTTTATAGAAAAATGGCTAAGAGCTGACATTCAGGCGATTAACGCTTATCATGTGCCAAGTGCTGACAAAATGATTAAGCTTGATGCAATGGAGTCGCCTTTTGCGCTACCTGATGAGCTGATTGGACAATACTTGGCGTATTTGGCCGATGCACAGCTTAATCGCTATCCGAATCCTAGTGCAGATGAGCTTAATCAAACGCTTAGAGAATTGATGGATATTCCTGATGATTTTGGTGTTTTGCTAGGCAACGGATCTGATGAACTGATTCAGTTATTAGCGCTAGCCTGTGAGACGAATGATACAATTTTGAGTGTTGAGCCGAGTTTTGTGATGTATGACATGATTGCGAAATTCACCCGACTCAATTATCACGGTGTGGCGCTTACGAAAGATTATCAGCTTGATTTAACCAGCATGTTAGAGGCAATTGATACGCACCAGCCTAAGCTTATTTTTATCGCTTATCCTAACAATCCAACTGGCAATACATTTGATCGAAAATCAATCGAAACAATCATTCGTTCAACTGATGCTATGGTTATTTTGGATGAGGCGTATTACGCTTATGCAGGTGATAGTTTTGTGATGGATATTGGTAAATATCCTAATTTAGTGGTGTTACGCACCGTATCTAAAATTGGTTTTGCAGGGTTACGACTAGGCTTATTAATTGGCGCTCAAGCAACAGTTGCTGAGCTAGATAAATTACGTCTGCCTTATAATATCAACACCTTAACGCAAGTGAGCGCGAATTTCTTGTTAAAGGAAAAAGCAGAAATTGATCAAAACGCTGCCATTATTATTGAGCAGCGTCAGCAGTTATTGAGCGACTTAAATGCTATTGTTGATTTAACGGTATATCCATCCCAGGCTAACTTTATTTTATTTAAAGCTTCAAGAGCTCAAGCACTATTTGATTTTTTAAAAGAGAATGGTATCCTGATTAAAAACTTGAGTAGCGCACCAAATCTAGCAGATTGTTTGCGTGTGACGGTAGGTGATTATGAACAAAATCAATTGTTTTTACACGCTGTAAAAAAATTCTATGGTTAATAATATCGTCCTCGAAAAATATTTATCAGAGTATCTAAGTGCCTCCAGCTTCTCTGATTATTGTCCAAATGGTTTGCAAATTGAAGGAAGACCGGATATTAGTAAAATAGTTACTGGTGTTAGTGCCAATCAAGATTTGATCGAGCGAGCAATTGATGAACAGGCGGATGCATTATTGGTACATCATGGATTCTTTTGGAAAAATGAAAGTGCCGTCATTACAGGCATTAAGAAAAATAGAATTAAAGCCTTACTGGATAATAATATTAATTTATTTGCCTACCATTTACCCTTAGATGCGCACCCAGTTGTGGGCAATAACATTCAGCTTGCGCTACGCTTTAATATTCAGAACCCTCAGCCAATTGGCGATACACTCGTATGGCAAGGTGAGGTTGATGCACCTTTGCATGATGTGGCTCAATCGGTGATGAATGTTACCTCTCGTGCACCCCTGGTGTTTGGCGCAGAAGATAAAAAAATTAATAAAATAGCTTGGTGTAGTGGCGGTGCGCAAAGCTATATTGAACACGCAATTAATATTGGGGCGGATTGCTTTATAACCGGTGAAGTATCAGAGCAAATTCCAGCTATTTGTCAAGAAAATGACATTACTTTTATTTCAGCGGGGCATCATGCTACTGAGCGTTACGGTGTGCAGACATTAGGCCAGCATCTCAGTCAAGAATTTGAGCTTTTTCATCAATATATTGATATTGATAATATTGTCTAGATAAAGACAAAGCTGACACATTTTTCAAGCGTGAAAGCATTTGCTAAAATCACGTATAATGTTGTTTTTTATTTTTTGATTTTATTCCGATACTTATGAGTAAGAAATTTAACGTTGCCGTTGTTGGTGCAACAGGCGCTGTGGGCGAAACCATTCTTTCAATTTTAGAACAGCGTGATTTTCCGATTGATAACCTCTATCCTTTAGCCAGTGCTAATTCTGCAGGTAAGAAAGTATTCTGCCAAGGTAAAAGCTGGACAGTTCAAGATTTGGATACATTTGATTTTTCTCAAGCTCAAGTAGGATTATTTTCAGCAGGCGGACACATTTCTGAAAAATATGCACCTATTGCAGCAGAAGCTGGCTGTGTCGTGATTGATAACACAGCACACTTTAGACGAGATAAAGATATTCCTTTGGTTGTGCCTGAGGTTAATCCACATGCAATTGCTGGTTATACACAGCGAAATATTATTGCCAATCCTAATTGTTCAACCATTCAAATGTTGGTAGCGTTAAAGCCAATTTATGATGCAGTGGGTATTGAGCGTATTAATGTCGCTACTTATCAAGCGGTATCAGGCTCAGGCAAAGAGGCAATTTCTGAACTTGTTGACCAAACTACAAAACTATTAGGTGGGAATACCGAGGTAGATGTTGAAGTTTATCCTAAGCAGATTGCTTTTAATGTGATCCCGCATATTGATGTTTTTCAAGAGAATGGCTACACCAAAGAAGAAATGAAAATGGTGTGGGAAACTCAAAAAATCTTTGAGGATGAGAGTATTTTGGTTAATCCAACTGCTGTACGTGTGCCAGTTATTTATGGCCACTCTGAGGCGATTAATATCGAAACTAAAAAGAAAATTAGTGCCATTGAGGCAACTAAGATTTTGTCAGATGCGAATGGTGTAACAGTGGTGGATAAGCGCGAAGATGGTGGTTATGCCACGCCATTTATCGAGGCGACAAATCATGACGATACGTTTGTAAGTCGCATCCGTGAAGATATTTCTCATGAGAAAGGTTTAAACTTATGGGTGGTTTCTGATAATATCCGTAAGGGAGCGGCGCTCAATACCATTCAGATTGCTGAAATTTTAATTGAAGAGTATTTATAAACAACTATAAGCATGATTAAAGTATCAAGAAAAACCAATGAAACAGATATTCAAGTTGAGCTAAACTTGTACGGCACCGGCCAAGCAAATATTGATACTGGCGTACCATTTTTAGATCATATGTTAGATCAAGTGGCACGCCATGGACTGATGGATTTAACCATTAAATGTGATGGCGATACTCAAATTGATGATCATCACAGTGTGGAAGATATTGGTATTACCTTAGGTCAGGCTTTTTCACAAGCAGTGGGTGATAAGGCAGGACTTACTCGTTATGGACATTCTTATGTTCCTTTGGACGAGGCCTTATCTCGCGTGGTGTTAGATCTTTCTGGCCGCCCTGGTTTAGAGCTTAATGTGAGTTTTACTCGGGCCTTGATTGGTACATTTGATGTCGACTTATTTTCAGAGTTTTTTACTGGATTTGTGAATCACGCGCTAGTGACGTTGCACATTGATAACTTAAAAGGCGTTAACTCACACCATCAAGCAGAAACTATTTTCAAGGCATTTGGACGTGCACTGAGAATGGCAATTGCACTTGAAAAACGCCAAGCGGGTGTAATTCCTTCGACTAAGGGCTCTCTTTAGGTCGGCGTTAAAAAAATGCAAAGTATTGCGATTATTGATTACGGCATGGGTAATGTGCGTAGCGTGCAAAAAGCTATTGAGCACGTCGCGCCAAACGATAGCGTTTTAATTACGGATAATGCTGAGTTAATTAATGAGGCCGATCGAATTGTTTTTCCTGGTCAAGGGGCAATGGGTGCGTGTATGCAAGCGCTTAATGAGCATGGTTTGACCGATATCATTAAACGATCTGCCCATGAAAAACCTTTTTTGGGGATTTGCCTAGGAATGCAATTACTTTTTGATCATTCTCAGGAAAATGGCGGTACGGAAGGATTATCAATTATTCCTGGTAATGTGGTTAAATTTGCTAACAATGAGCTAAAAATCCCACACATGGGGTGGAATACCGTCAAACAATTAGTTAATCACCCACTTTGGCATAATATTGACGATAATTCTCGCTTTTATAGTGTGCATAGTTATTATGTGTCAGAAGCGGATGTTTCAACGGTTGCTGGTGCTACTCATTACGGCATAGACTTTACATGCGCCGTTGCCAAAGATAATATGTTTGCTGTACAATTCCATCCTGAAAAATCTCAGCATGACGGACTGCAACTGTTAACTAATTTTGTTCATTGGCAAGTGTAGGTCTTTTAATTTTCCCGTGGTAAGGTATTGTAGCAGTGCATTACATTTTTATGATAGCTACTGCCAAAAATATTCAGGTGATTAAGATAATGATAAAGCATGTACAACGGCTTTCTGTCATCAAACCTTTTGCTTAGTGGATAAGTTTTATTATAGCTGTCATAAAATTCACTTGAAAAACCACCAAACATAAAGGTAAGGGCTAAATCTATCTCTCTGTGTCCATAGTAACTAGCAGAATCAATAAAATAAGGATTATTTTCCCCACTCAATATATTCCCAGACCATAAATCACCATGTAGTAGGGCAGGCTGAATATCATCATCCAATAGTGTTGGTAAGAGAGTTTTGATGCTTAATAGTTGTCGATATTCTTGCTCGCTAATTAGATGATTGTCTTTTGCTAGATTGATTTGATATTGCAGTCGATATTGCCAATAAAATTGCGCCCAATTATCAATCTTTTCTCCGAGCGCATTAGGTTGTGGCGTGTGTCCAATCTTGTTGTCAAAATCAAAGCCAAAAAATGGTTGTGTGTTTTGATGTAATTGTGCTAGTTCAACCCCCATTTGTGATTGTAAGTTTGGATTATGTTTGACTTCAATCCATTCTAATATTAAGCAGTATTCATCACTGGCCAGTACTTTGGGTGTGTGAATGGTTTTTCCTAATAAATTTAATTCTTGACCCTCGAGAATGAGCTGCTGGCTTTTACGGGCTTGGTGTTTAACAAACACAGTTTGATTGTTGTCTAACCATACCTTGTCTGCTAAAAACAACCCAGTGCTGACTGATTCTTTGCGAACTACTGCTTGCTTAAGATGCTGTTTAATGTAAGCTTCAACAGACATGTTTAATCGCTATTGTGATTGTTGTTTTAGGCAGTGAATATAGGCTTGATGATCCATGGCCGTGTTGTTTTTCTGTGATGAAAAAATCATCTGTGCAATACAGTCCATCATCAGGTGTTCAACGTGATGTGGATCTTTAACTTTGTCTAGAATCTTTTGATAATTATCGTTAATGCCAAGAGGTTGATTAATTGAGAGTTGCTCTCTTAAAGATAAGTGCAAGTTAATGTGTAAAAAAGGATTAACCTCACCACTTTCTGGAAAAAAATCAGACTCCACGTTGCTGATTAGCGAATGATACTCTGGGTGAAGTTCAATAATTTTAGTTAGTTGAGTCTCTAGTGGGTCAAGTGGTTTTTTGTCTAAAAACTTTTGCCAGGCGTTGGTTAGAAACTTGCGCTGCTCTGTTCTATCTTGAGTATAGAGCACCGCTTAAACTATAGGTTTTTTTCTTCGTATTCGCACAAATCAAGCAAAATACATTCAGTGCATAATGGAGATCTGGCTTTACATGTGTAGCGACCATGCAGAATCATTAAGTGGTGTGCAGGCACTCGGTGTTCGTCAGGAATAAATTTTACTAATTTTTTCTCAACCTCAAGTACCGTCTTACCGCTGGCAATAGCAGTACGATTGGCAACACGGTAAATGTGTGTATCAACCGCGATAGTAGGGTGTCCAAACGCTGTATTTAATACTACATTGGCTGTTTTACGCCCAACACCTGGTAGTGCTTCTAGTTCTTTGCGCGTTTCAGGCACGTTGGAATCGTACTTATCGATTAGAATTTTACAAGCTTGGATAATATGCTTAGCTTTTGAATTAAACAAGCCAATGGTTTTGATAGTGTCCCTAAGTGTGTCTTCGCCTAGCTCAAAAATTGTCTCAGGTGTATTGGCAATAGGGAATAGTTTGTCAGTGACCTTATTAACACTTTTGTCGGTTGCTTGAGCAGACAAAGTGACCGCTACTAGCAGTTCAAATGGAGTTGAGTAGTTTAATTCTGTGGTTGGGTTGGGTATTTTTTTCAACAACCTTTCAAACATTTCAAAACGAGTCTCAGCGTTCATTTTCTTCTCTGCGTTAATTTCTCAATAGCCAAAGATTATACCCGATATCTGATTTAATAGCAAAAAGGGCAAGATAACAACTTAAATGGTATGACTATTTAAGACTAGAAGAATGACTCTCCATAGTTTTCAAGCTGTTGCCAGAGGCTTTCTTTTTCTGGATGTCTCTGTCGCATTGCATGAATACGTTGAAAGTATGAATCAATTGATAAATAACCGTTTTCCCCAACCTGCACTCTTCCTTGTACTACCTCAAACCACTTTTCAGCCTCATCCTCTGTTAAAGATTCTGGATAGTTTCTCGCTTTAAAATATATCAGCAAATCTGATAGCTTCTCATCTTTAAATTTTGGATGAAATTTTTGAAGTTCTTCCACGTTTAGTGTTTGAATTTTCTCAGCAATGCGCTTATCGGCATTATCCATAAAGCCATTATAAAGCGCTTGATCAGCATCGTTATTTTCAGAAAAATCTTGATCATTTTGATATAAATTTTGCACGATTTTTTCTAGGGCAATCTGATTATCTTTAATAAAAGATAAATGCCGCATGCAACGCGCCATATCAATTTGAAGTTGTTCAACTACTTTAGGATCAATCTTATAAATATTAGGCACAAACATGGGGCTTTTGTTAAAGATCAAATCTTTAATTTGTAAGCGCTCTACACCTTCTGGCAATTCTGATTGTTTGGTAAACATTAAGGTTTTAAGTTCATCAATATTTAGTTCAAGCAATATAGAGGGATCTTGATCTAGGTTGAATACAATCACTCGATCTTTATAAGTTGGATGATAGGCCAATGCTACTGATAGACGAGTGCAAGATAATGTAGCAGGATACATGCCTGAGGTATGTAGCATTGGCTCAAAAAGATTGATTTGAGATTCTACAAATTTTTTCTCTCGCAATTTAAACGCATAGTCAAAGAGCTGAGGTTGTGTGTTTTTAATGATTTTGGCGATGGCAATAGTAGCTCGTACATCGGCTAAAGCGTCATGCGCATTAGCATGTTCAATGCCGTTTGCAGGAGAAAGTTGATCAAGTTTAAAGATTGGTTTGCCATTGTCATCATAAACCCATTTTAGACTATCATCTTTTTTTAAAGCGTAACACAGTCGTACCACGTCTAAAATATCCCAACGAGAATTGCCATTTTGCCAATGCCAAGCATAAGGATCTAAGAAATTTCGATATAGGGTATAGCGGGTAAATTCATCATCAAAACGGATTGAATTGTAACCAGCAACACAAGTGTTTGGCGTAGCAAACTCGGATTGAATTTTCTGAATAAATGCATGTTCAACCAAGCCTTTCTGATCACACAGTTGTGGTGTTATGCCGGTTACATTACAAGCTTCCGGTGAAGGTAGGCAGTCATTAGTTGGCTTGCAATAAAACATATGTTCATCAAGAATGTTAAGATTTTCATCTGTTCGAATGCCTGCAAATTGAGAGATTCTATCTGTTTTTGGGCTAATGCCAAACGTCTCGTAGTCGTACCAATAAAATGTTTTCATAGACCCATTTTAACGAATTTTGAGCAATAAAAAACCCAGCATTTGAGCTGGGTTTTAATCAATAATTTTAGGTAAATTATTGTGGAACTACGTTAGCTGCTTGTGGACCTTTAGCACCATCTTCAAGATCAAAAGAAACCTCTTGACCTTCTTCTAAAGACTTGTAGCCGTCGCCTTGGATAGCACGGAAGTGAACAAATACATCGTCACCACTTTCTTGCTCAATAAAACCAAAACCTTTTTTAGCGTCAAACCACTTTACTTTTCCTGTTGTAGACATTATGTCTCCTATAAGTTTAAAAAAAATACCGAAAAAATAGACTACATTTATAACTTAGAGAAGATGAAAACATCAGTCAAACAATATAAATAGCAGCTGTATACTTTACCAGCAAATGTATTTTAACGTAGTTTTAATCCTTGAAAAGGGTTAAATTAGTCTAGGATTTATTTTTTTGCCTTTGAGCGGGAAAATTTAGGCTTGCGACTTCCTCTATCATCTCTATCGCTTTTATTTCTTCTTTTGCCGCTTTTTCCACCATCTTTGGAGCCTCTGTAGCCACCTTTTGAATCTTTAGAAAACTTTTTACGACCAAAGTTTCTCTTACTTTTTTGCGACCCGCCAATAGTAGCCTTATTGTTTTTTTCAGTTAGCTCGACAATGTTTAAGCGGTTGCCGTTAACCATGGTTTTTTGCAACACTTCAAAAATTTCTTTGGGCATTTCATCAGGCAGATCTACCGTTGAAAAGTTGTCAAAGATTTGAATAGAGCCGATAAATTCGCTATCCATATCCGCTTCATTAGCAATAGCACCAAGAATATTACCTGGTTTGATATTGTTGTTGTTGCCCACGGCAATTTTGTAGCGACGCATTGGAATTTGCGGGTTATTTTTAAGAGAGTTTGCCTTTACAGGCACCACTTTTTCTTCGCCAGGTTTTTGATCTCTACCGAAGCTAGGCTCTTTTTCTGACAGTAATAAAGGTTCATTGCCTTGTGCAATGAGTGCTAACGCCGCCGCAATTTTGGTTGTTGATAGTTCTTCATTTTCCGCTTGAAACTCGCCCACTAGTTTTTCAAAAACACTCAAGTCTTGGTTGTTAATAGTTTCAGTAATTTTCTTTTTAAAGGTGTCAACACGCTTCTCGTTAATAATTTTTGCTGTTGGCAATTCAATAGGTGTAATCTTTTGACGAGTTACCCGCTCAATGTTGTTTAACATGCGACGCTCTCGATGCGACACAAATAAGATGGCCTCACCTTCACGCCCGGCACGTCCAGTACGACCAATACGGTGTACGTAAGTCTCGGCGTCTTGTGGAATATCGTAGTTAACCACGTGAGAGATGCGTGGTACGTCTAGTCCACGTGCTGCAACGTCAGTAGCAACCAAAATATCAATACTACCTTTTTTGTATTTATTGATAATTTTCTCTCGCTGACTTTGTTGAATGTCACCATTAATTGCCTCAGCAGAAAACCCTCTTGCAGAAAGCTTTTCAGATAATTCAACAGTGAGTGTTTTGGTTCTAGCGAAAATAATCATTGCGTCAAATTCAGTCACTTCTAGAATTCGAGTTAGGGCATCTAATTTTTGGCTTAATCCACCCACTAGACAATATTTTTGCGTAATAGTTGTGGCAGTTTCTGTTTTGGTTTTAACCTTAACCACTTTAGGTTTGTTTAAAAATTCTTCAGCAACGCGTTTAATAATAGTTGGCATGGTCGCTGAGAAAAGGGCAATCTGGCGTTGCTTGGGAATGCGCTCCATGACCCATTTAATATCATCAATAAAGCCCATTTTTAACATTTCGTCGGCTTCATCTAAAACAAACGATTTTAGATTTTCAAGTTTTAAAGTCCCTTTTTTAATGTGATCCATTACACGGCCTGGTGTACCAACTACACAATGAACACCGCGCTTTAATGGGCGTAGTTGTATGTCGTATGATTGGCCACCATAGATTGGTAATACATGAAAGCCTTTCATGCCACGTGCATAAGTTTGTACTGCTTCTGAAACCTGAATGGCTAACTCACGTGTTGGCGCTAAAATTAATAGCTGAGGTGCATTATGGTTGAGATCAATGTTGTCTAATAATGGCAGTGCAAAGGCGGCCGTTTTTCCTGTACCTGTTTGTGCTTGACCGATAATATCTTCACCATTTAACAGGTGCCTAATACATTGTTCTTGAATAGGGGAAGGGGTCTCATAGCCAATGGATTCTAGAACACCTAGAATTGAATCAGAAAGGCCTAAATCACTAAATTTTGGTGATTGGTTATCGGTGTTATGTTCAGACATGGGGAAATTATAAGACAAGCAAAGGCCGCAATTATACGCTAACTATGTTATATTAGTTTTTTATTATATTTAATACCACTTGATTGAGCAGCCCATTGATGGGATTTGTTCGATTGGCCCTTGGCCAGTTTTAGCTATTTGACTCATGGCATCAAATAGATCGCGTTTGACATCAACTGCAGCAGACTCTTTACGTGATGCATCTAACCGGCCACGATATTGTAGTTCTAAATTTTGATTATAGCCAAAGAAATCAGGCGTGCAAACTGCGCCATAGGATTTGGCGATTTCTTGTGTTTCGTCAATTAAATAAGGAAAAGGGAAATTCATTTCTTTGGAAATTTTCTGCATATTTTCAAAAGAGTCTGCTTCGTATTCATCAGGATTGTTAGACATAATGGCTACCGTATTTAAGCCCATTGCTTTTAGTTCGCTAGTGTCGCGAATGATTCGATCGATAATTGCCTTGACATAAGGGCAATGATTACAAATAAACATAACCAGTAATCCTTTTTCGCCTTTGCAGCTTTCTAGTGTGTGAATGTTTCCATCGACCCCCTTTAGTTCAAAATTAACTGCCGGTGAATTAAAGTCACAAATAGGTGTTTCAGTACTAACCATTTTTTCTCCTTTTTTATATTTAGGAGGAAAGCCTTGCTTTCCTCCATTAAGATTTGAGTAATGTTTGAATAATATGTCCGGCCATCATTAGTCCAAAGATATTAGGCATATAAGAGATGGCACCATTTACCGCCCTAGGCCTACCAGCAGGTGCGGTATCTGTTGCAGTCACCGCTTTATGAGGCAGTGCTTTAATTTGTAATTCCGTTGAATGCACCACGGGAAATTTCAACGAGGCATGAATATTTCTAAGTTGTTTGCGCATTTCTCTAGCTAAGGCGCAATTTTGAGTTTTATCCATACGCGAAATTTTTACCTGTGTTGGGTCTAATCTGCCACCAGCACCCATGCTGGAAATAATCGGCATGCCCGATTTATTGCAACTATCTATTAAGACAGTTTTGTAGGCAATGGCATCAATACAATCTGCAACAAAGCTTAAATCACTTTCAGTAGCAATTGCTTCAGCTTTTTGTCGATCAATAAATTCATCACGCTTCAAAATGACTGTATCAGGGTTAATATCATGCAATCGATCAGCCAGCACATCTACTTTCTTGAGTCCTAAAGTAGAGTTAAGCGCGATAATTTGTCGGTTTAAGTCGCTCGTTTCAACAATATCAAAGTCTATCAAGGTGAGTGATCCAATACCTGCTCGACATAAGCTTTCTGCACAAGCGCCACCCACGCCGCCTAGGCCAGCGATAAGTACATGTGATTCAGCCAATCTAGCTAAGCCTTGTTGACCTAATAGTATTTCAGTACGTGCGCAACTTCCAGCCATTTTTCTTTCTCGTCTTTTTTTGTTATTTTAAATTGAATAGATTAACTGCATTATTATCACATTGTTGCACGACTTCTTCTACGGGTATTTGCTTAAGGTTTGCAATTTCTTGTGCAACTAAAGATAAGTCATTTGGATTGATATGATCATCCGTTTCAATGAGAATAAATTCTAGCGGACAGTTTTTAACAATTTGTCGAATTTTGGTGGACTGTTGATTAAGAATTTGCATGCCAAAGCCAAGATAAAATCCAATATTGGTTAATTGTTTGGCTTGGGCTTCACTGCCAGAAAAGCCATGAATCTCACCGGTTAATTTTGAGTATTTTTTTAGTAAAAAAATAACATCCTCAGTCGCCTTGACCGCATGAATGATTACGGGAAGGTTGTATTTTTCTGCCATGATTAGCTGAGCGTTAAAAAAATGCAGCTGGATTTGTTTGTCAATATCTTTGAGGTAGTCTAGTCCACACTCACCAATGGCAACTGGATTATTGCACTTAATTAGATATTCAAGATAATCTAGATCTTGCTGCGTATGGGCATCAGTCATCCATGGGTGAATGCCAAAAGCAAAATAAGGGTACATTTGCACATCAATCCAATTTTGTTTGCCGATACTTGGCACTATTGCCACTGCATTTTCTGCAATAGCATTTAGATTATCGAAATCAAGATGTGCGTGGGAATTTATCATTAGGTGGATATAATAACCGCGAATCGTAAATAGCGGCTTTTAAATAAAATAATTTAAGACAAAATTAATCGATAAGCTAACACTCAAAGTTAAAAGTGATTATAATAGTCCGATTATTCTGATTGAAGATACACACGAATTATTATGAAGACATTTAGCGCTAAAGCACATGAAGTAAAAAGAGATTGGCTCTTGGTTGACGCCGACGGTAAAACATTGGGTCGTTTGGCAACAGAAGTTGCATCTCGCCTTCGCGGTAAGCACAAGCCTGAGTACACACCACATACAGATACTGGCGATTACATTGTAATTGTTAATGCTGAAAAGGTTAAAGTAACAGGCAAAAAATTTGATGACAAAATGTATCATCATCATACTGGCTATGTGGGTAACTTAAAATCAGTTGCATTTAAAGATTTACAAGCTAAAAAGCCAGAAGAAATTATCAACAAAGCTGTTAAAGGCATGTTGCCAAAAGGTCCTCTAGGCAGAGATATGTTTAGAAAGATGAAAGTATTTGCAGGTTCTGAGCACACACATGGTGCACAACAGCCGCAAGTTTTAGATATTTAAGGTAAGAATTATTATGGCAAAGACAGAAACATTTTACGCAACAGGCAGAAGAAAGACATCAGTAGCTCGTGTTTACATGACTAAAGGTAAAGGTGTATTCACCGTTAATAAACGTCCAATGAATGAATATTTTGGTCGTGAAACTTCTTCAATGATCATTAACCAGCCGCTAGATACTGTTGAAATGAGAGATAAGTTTGATTTCAATATCATGGTGAGCGGCGGTGGTGATACAGGTCAAGCGGGTGCAATTCGTTTGGGTGTTACTCGTGCATTGATGGAGTATGACAATGAATTACGTGGTGATTTACGTAAAGCTGGTTTTGTTACTCGTGATGCTAGAATTGTAGAGCGTAAGAAAGTTGGCCGTAAGAAGGCACGTAAGAGCGAGCAGTTCTCAAAACGTTAAATCGTTTTCAAGCTGTTACAAAAAACCCGCTTTATGCGGGTTTTTTATTGGCTACTATTTGAAGTCGTACCGGTCTAGTTTGTTATAACGGATAATGGATTGCACCGTCTCTACATAGTCATAACCAATTTCAGCATAGTTTTCTAACCCTTCTGATAGGGCGATGCCAGTAATGGGTAGTTGCTGGTCACGTTTGGTTCGACGAATTTGTCTTAAAGTTTTGTAAGCAGAATTTCGGTTGATTGAGCGCATATAATATTCAATACCTTTGCTCAGTGAGGAGAATTTTGCCACTTCGTGAGTGGCAGCTTTATCCCGTTTTAATGGCACAATGCCGCAACCTTTTTCAAAGCACCAGAGTCCAAAAAAATTATGATAATATTTAGCAAATCGAGATCTGCCCCAATTTGACTCATAGGCGCCTTGTGCCAAAATCAAGGAGGCGGGAACGATATCAACCCGAGTTAACAAAGTGTCAATGTCGCCTTTTTCTACGCGGTAGTATTGATAAATCTTATCGAGTTTAAATTGATTAATATTGCCTGTTTTGATATCATGTCTAAGCTGAACTATTTTTTCATTTTGCTTGTTAATTTCAGGCAAAAGATATTGAAAAAAGGCATGTTTGCGCTCATTAACGCTGCTAATTTTTTCAAAATCTGGTGTTTGTAATGAATTCATCCAAGATTCAAGCCCCCAAAACTCATCCCCATGCACTGTTGATGCACTTAGTAATGTGGCTAGAATAATCGCGTTAAATTTCAAAATTTTCACAAGAGGCAGTCATAACCTCTATTGTAAACATTTTTTCAATCGGTAAATTAAGCAGATGAGATTTAATCACCCGTATCACGCCAGCGTGAGCGACAACAATTGCAGATTGAGGCTGTTTGGTGATGATTGTGTTAAAGGCTGCCAAGACCCGATACTGGAAATCATAGAGATTTTCAGCGTTAGGTGGTTGGTTATTAACAGGGTCCTGTTTAAAGGTGTCAACGAGATCCTGACCAATGGCTTGACTGCTCAAACCTTGCCAATCACCAAAGCCTAATTCTGAAAAACCATCCAGCGTTATTAGTGGCGTCTGTAATTTTGTCTGTAAGTGATTTGCAAAAGCATGGCAACGTGACAATGGTGATGTGGCAATTAATTCCCAAGACTGATCTTGGGTGGAATCCAACATTTGTTGCCAGCCTTTGTCTGTTAATGGATCGTCTTGATTGCCTCGATAAATTCGTCCACCAACTGGCTCCCCGTGGCGCAATAAGCTAAGCTTCATTCATCAATTTGATCGCGTGACATCAGGTGGTTAACTGCTTCTGTTGGGCTTACTTTGCCTTGGGTAACGTAATATACTTGCTCACAGATTGGCATTTCAACTTGTTGTTCAGTAGCAATTGATAGAATTAAATCCAAGGTATTTAATCCTTCGACTGTAGCACCAACATTGATCAAAGCATTTTTAACGCTATGATCATTAGCCAGTTCTTTACCAAAACGCCTGTTTCTAGATAAATCATCAGAACAAGTGAGCACTAAGTCTCCCAATCCGGATAAACCAACAAAAGTATCAGGATTGGCGCCCATGCTAACGCCCAATCGGGTCATTTCAGCTAGGCCACGAGTAATTAGGGCTGCTTGCGTATTAATGCCATACCCTAGGCCAGAAGCAATACCAGCAGCAATTGCTAGAATATTTTTAACACTGCCGCCAACCTCAACGCCAATGACATCTTTATTGGTATAGGCGCGTAATGTTTTTGTGCGAATTAATTCAGCCCAATGGCTTCGAGCCTTTTTATCTTTGGAGGCGGCAACTAGCGCAGTAGGCTTGTGACTAGCTACTTCAAAAGCAAAACTCGGTCCTGATAAGATGCAGCTTTGATGTGTGGGTAAAATACGCTCAAAACTTTGGTATAAGAAACAATGTGCACGGGTATCAAAACCTTTGGTGGCCCAGGCAATATTGTGCTGCAAGGTGATTAAAGGTTTGAGTGTTTCCAATACTTCGCTAAACGCGTAGCTGGGCGTTGCAATAAGAATATCATTCACCTGCTTTAGCACTCCAAAGCCATGAATAATTTCAATGTTATCAGTGTAGGGTCTTGGCAGGGCGTGATGCTGAGGTTTTAGTGTTTGAGCCTCAGTGTCAGTGTGTGTATGTAGATAAATAGTATCAAACTTGTCGCTAAGAGCAATAGCCAGAGCACTTCCCCAAGCGCCTGCGCCAATAATACTTAAGTTGTTACTCATTACTGGGCTAATATTTGATCTAATTTGCCTGATTGGTCGGCAGCACTTAAATCATCAAAGCCACCCACGTGCACACCGTTGATAAACACTTGAGGTACAGTGCTTCTGTTTGTTAACTCCATCACTTCATCCCAATCACTAGCGCTTTTAACATAATGCTTTGTAAACGGAATGCCACGTTTTTCTAATAGTTGATAAGCGCGCTGACAAAAAGGGCAGGCGTCACTACAATAAATTTTATTTTTTTTCATTTTTTTATTTCCTCAGACTTAGGTTTTTATAGGTAGTTTAGCTCTTTTCCACGCTTGAATGCCGCCTTTTAGGTTGTAGACTTTTTCGTATTCATTGCGGGTTAATAGGCCAGCAATATGAGATGAGCGAGAGCCGCTACGACAATAAACTAAAATTGCTTTATTCTTATCAAGTTGATCTAATTGTGACTTAACCTGGCTTAGAGGAATGTGAATATCGTGGTCAATATAACCAGATTTTCTTTCTTTTTTCTCTCTGACATCTAGAATAATAAGATTATCATCATCCATTAAAGAGGTTGCAGTATTTGCGTCAACATCTTCGTACTTTTTAAGCTTGTCAGTAACAATATTGCCAATCAATAAGGCAATTAGGACAAGTAGAGTGATGGTTGTAAACAGCTGATCTTCAGCAAATAAAAAATCAATAATTTCCATAGTTATAGTGTTTTTCCTAGTAAAAAGTTGTTTAACATCTCATGACCTTGTTCGGTCAAGATAGATTCTGGATGAAATTGTACACCTTCTAGCGCAAATTCTTTATGACGAATACCCATAATTTCATCGATATGATTATCATCATCTTCTGTCCATGCAGTAATTTCAAAGCAATCTGGTAGTGTGGTTTGATCAGCCACCAAAGAATGGTAGCGTGTTGCATTGAGTGGGTTTTTTAAATCAGTAAACATGCCTTTATTGGTGTGATGTACTTTCGACACCTTACCATGCATAATCTTTTTTGCGCCCACCACATCACCGCCAAAAGCCTGAACCATAGACTGAAATCCAAGGCAGACACCCATGATTGGAATTTTTCCGCTAAAGTAATTAATAGCGTCAATTGAAATGCCAGCCTCATTAGGTGTGCAAGGACCGGGAGAAATCACCAAAAATTCAGGCTTGAGCGCTTCAATTTCATCCAGTGTTATTTCATCATTTCGGTGCACTTCAACGGTTTGTCCAAGCTCGCCAAAATACTGCACCAGGTTATAGGTAAAAGAATCGTAGTTGTCAATCATGAGTAACATAGTGAGGCCTATTTTACCGCTAAAAAGCATGCAAAGTTAAGACACTGAAAATGACAAGCATGGGTGCTAAATCCTGCCAGTTGTAAGCGATTAACGTGTGTTTCTTGACTATCCGTTATTAATACATTTTCGATTGATTGGCGTTTGGCGGCAATCTCAAGCTCGCTGTATCCATTGGCTCGTTTAAAGTCTAAGTGTAATTTTGTCATTAGCTGCTGTTGCTGCGGGTCATCAAAATGAATTTTTTCAGAAATAACGAGAACGCCACCTGGATTTAAGCCAGAGTAAATTTTATCAATTAAGGCTTGTCTGTTTTCTGGCGCTATAAATTGCAGTGTTAAATTGAGTACAACCAGTGAGGCATTTTGAATCTCAAGTGTTTCAATATCGGTGCAAATAACCTGTGCGTTAGCGGCGTTACTTGCTAGTGTTTTTGTGCATTTAGATACCATACTAGAAGAATTATCTACTGCAATGATTTGTGTATTTCGATGAGTATCGTTGAGGCTTATCGCCACCGAAGTAGCGCCGGTTGAGGCGCCTAAATCATAATAGTTGGTATCATCCTGGCCATAAGTTTTAACACACAAGCCAACTAATTCAATCATTGATTGATAACCAGGTACACTGCGCCTAACCATATCATCAAAGACATTGGCGACGTTGGCATCAAAGGTAAAATCAACTAAGTCGTGAGCTTGGCTAAAAATTTGATCACGCATACAATTTTTCCAAAAAAAACTCACTAACTAGTAAAGGAGTTTTGCCGATGGTAAAAGTGGATCTTCTGCCCCAAATATTGCCGATTTGGGTAATTTGCATGGTCCCTCGCTTAATGTTTGGATTATTAAACAAAACTTCACCCAGTGGTTTAGAGCCAATCATTAAAATCTCTTTAGTATCATCACTAAGAGGAATGACCGAACGTGCAAAAACCACCGCCTCGCCTTTTCCTAGGAGTTCAACTTCACGCACCGCACAAGCTTTAGAGGTATGAATGACGCTCACTTCATGTGCATGAGGCGTACCTTGTTGTTGAGATAGTACACGTACTGAAAAATCTGGAAACTGTTGTTTGAGTTTAGCTGTTAGCGATGTGCTGTCATCTAGCCAAAGCTGTACGACAGCTGGCGCTTTCTTGCATAAGGTTAAATCTTGCCAAACAAGTGTTCGAGTATCGATCATACTGATATTTTAAGCTAAGTATTGGCGTATTGTGACTTGTCGTGTGTAATCCAGCGATGAATCAGTAACTGCTGTTTGTTATTATCAAGGTTTAACAGTTCATTTGTATAATAACTGACTTGTTTCAGTAAGTAACCATCACGCACAATATTGGCAATTTTCATCTCCGCAATCCCAGTTTGCTGAGTACCTAATATCTCTCCTGGGCCACGTAACTCTAAATCCTTATTGGCAATTTTAAAGCCGTCATTGGTCTGCCTTAAAATATCTAAACGCTCAATAGCATTACTGCTAAGCGGTGCTTGATACATAAGAATACAGATGCTCGCATCAGATCCACGCCCAACACGACCACGAAGTTGGTGTAATTGAGCAAGCCCTAATCTTTCTGCATTTTCAATCACCATTAAAGATGCATTGGGTACATTAACGCCAACTTCAATCACTGTGGTTGCCACTAACACATTGATTTCACCCGCGCTAAAGCGACCCATGATGTCGCTTTTTTCTTGTTTATTCATCTTGCCATGAATGAGTACGATAGACAAATCAGATAAATTTTCTTGTAGGAGTTCAAGTGTATTTGTGGCCGATTGAGCTCGTAATACTTCTGATTCTTCAATTAGCGTACAAACCCAGTAAACTTGATTATTTTGCGCACAAACCTGTTTGATTTTTTCCAGCACCTTGTCTTTTTTGTCATTGGCCAGTGCAACTGTTTGGATAGGGCTTCTGCCAGGGGGCAATTCATCAATAATAGATGAGTCCAAATCTGCATAAGCGCTCATAGTCAAAGAGCGTGGGATTGGCGTTGCTGTCATCACCAACTGATGCGGCGTATTATGTGCTTTTTGTGCAAGAGAGAGGCGCTGATGAACGCCAAATTTATGTTGCTCATCAATGATAACCAAGCCTAACTTGTTAAATTTAACTGTCTCTTGAAACAGGGCATGTGTACCGATAACAACCTGAGCCTTGCCAGATTTAATTCGTACAAGTTGCTCGTGACGGTCTGAATTATTTTGCGAACCAGTTAATAAAGCAGTTTTAATGCCTAGTGGCTCTAGATAGTCACCAAAGCCATGAAAATGCTGATGAGCTAAAATCTCTGTTGGTGCCATCACCGCTGCTTGAAATCCATTTTCAACGGCTTGCAAACAAGCAAACACTGCCACAATGGTTTTTCCAGAGCCAACATCACCTTGTAATAATCTTAGCATAGGGTGATTTGAGCTGAGATCAGTATTAATTTCATCAACGCTGCGCTGTTGCGCTGTGGTTAATTCAAAACCTAAATTGGCAGATAGTTGATCAGATAGATTGTCTGAAATTTTAAAAATATTGGCAATGTTGAGTTTGCGTTCATTTTTGAGCTTAAGTAGGCTAAGTTGTTGAGCGCAAAGCTCCTCAATAATCAATCTTTGTTGAGAAATGTGCCTAAAATTAGCTATTTGGTCGATATTATCGGTAATTTTGGGGTGATGTAGGGTATGTAGTGCTTGCTTTAAAGTTGGCATAGAATTATTTGTCAAATTTTCAAAATGATCGAATAAATCTGTTTTTTTCAAGGCTTCCAAGGCAATATTAATCCATTTTTTAATTTGTGGTTGATGAATATTACCTGTTAAAGGGTAAACGGGACTTAGTGTTTTTTCAATAAGAGTAGGTTGACCCTTAGAGATCAACCGATATTCTGGATGATGCATTTCTAAACCATCGCGTCCAATTTTTACCTCACCAAAACACTGAATCAGCTCCCCCCGAGTGAGTTGTTGTTTTTGATGTTGATTGAAGTGAAAAAAACGCAATAATAAAGTTCGATTATCATTATCGGACAAATAACAAAGTAATTGACGTTGACGTGTTGGCACTTCCTCAATACGATCAATCGTGAGTTCGATTAATATATCCGAGCCAACTTGCGCTTGATTAAGCGGCGTAAATTTGGTTTTATCTTGATAACGATTAGGTAGATGAAATAAAAAATCCCCTAAGTTATAAATGCCAATTGCGTTAAGTTTTTCCTGCGCTTTAGGGCCTAATCCATTAATTGAAATAATTGGATCAGATAAATTGTGCATTTTATTAGAAGTTGTAACCACCTTCTTCAATCACCATGACACCATCCATTTCTACTCTGGAAAATTTTGGCAATTCATTGATACCAACCGCAGCGCGTGCTGGATAAGGCTGGTCAAAATATTGTGACATAATTTCATTAACAACCGCAAAATTACTTAATTCAGTTAAGAAAATATTAAGCTTCACAATGTCATTTAAACTACCGCCTGATGCTTTGCAAACAGCATCAAGATTCTTAAATACTTGGTGAATCTGTGCGCTAATATCACCCTCAACCATCTCCATAGTTTCGGGTATTAATGGGATCTGGCCTGATAAATAAACCATTGACCCACCAGTAATTTGTACTGCTTGAGAATAAGTGCCGATGGCTTGTGGCGCTTGATCAGTTGAGATGATTTGTTTTTGCATAATGTTTTTATTAATCGTGGCAATAACATGAATTATAAACTACTTAGATTGCTTACGAAGTATTGCTAATTTAATCAGCCGTAAGGCGTTATGATGAGCAACTGTATTGTGATATGCCGCCAATATCAAAAAATTCTGCAGGCTTTAATCGATAATATTTGTTACTAATTTCGTTTGTTTGTTCTGCGTAAGGCTGTGACATAACAGCTTGGAGATCGCGTAAAACTTTGTAATTTTGGTTGGCTGCTTGTCGGTAAGCAGGCATTAAAAACCATTCACGTAATGTATATTTTGGATTGACGCCATTCATCTTTTTTGACAATTCATCAAGTGATTTAACACCCAATGTATTCAAATTATCTTTGCTAGATACTATTAATCGCCAGTTTTTTAACCAGTTCGACCAAAGCTGAATAACTTGCTCTGATAGATTGTCTTTATAAAAGCTGCTCTTAATCGATTCAGTATTATCAGGCAAGAATGAGAGTTCACGAAAGAAGATTGTGTAGTCAACTTGGGTGTGGTGCATGAGAGTAATCAACTCCCTAAATAATTCATCGTTATAATGTGCAAGGCCTAATTTGGAGGCCCACATTGTTTCCATCTTATGTTGCATGACTTTTGGAAAATTGCTTTTAATTTCACCCAGTTTATTAAGCGCTTCCGGCTGGTTAGTGAATAATGGCTCCATAGCTTTGCAAAACATTTGGAAATTCTTCTCTGCTGCAATTGGCTGATTAAAAAAAGCAAAATGATCACCACCACCTGTCCATGATTGAAACCCAGGATTGAATTCATCGCAAAATCCAAAAGGGCCATAGTCTAGTGTAAAACCACCAGCAGCACAATTATCACTATTAAAGTTTCCTTGACAATAGCCCACTCTAATCCAGTCGGCTACTAGTGAGGCTAGTCGCTCTTGGAATTCGCCAGCAAGCTGCAATAGTTTTTCGTCTAATGGAGATGCTTGATCAACTACATTAGCGTACTCCCTATCAATTAGGTGCAAGAAAATCATTTCAAGTTCTTTTAACGCATTTGGATGCTCTTGTTTTCGAGCGCGTCTTCCAAATAGCTCTAATTGTCCAACTCGAATAAATGATGGTGCAACTCGAGTTGAGATAGCTACCGGATCTGATACTGTGATATCAGGATCTTTTGAGTGTGAATCCATAGAATACCAAGGACGATTGACGCTTTGAGTTTTAGATGCGTATAAGCATAATGATCTGGAAGTTGGCACACCCAGGGCATGCATATGTTCTTGCGCCAAAAATTCTCGTACGCTAGATCTTAGTACTGCTCGACCATCCCCGCCACGACAATATGGCGTGCGCCCACTCCCTTTTAGCTGCATTTCCCAGCGCTGGTTGTTAATGACAGCTTCAAGTACTGAAATTGCACGACCATCACCATAGCCATTGCCAGTTTGGAAGGGACACTGCTGATAATATTCAGTGCCAAAGATGGATAATGCATAGCCAGTTGCCCAGCCATAAGTGTGCATCGGTTTTGGTACATTGGATGCATTGCCAGAAAATAGTGCCATAAAACCATTATCGTGAGCTAACTTTTCTGATAGGCCGAGCTCATTAAATAGACTATTGCTATGCGAAACGTAGTCAGGATCTTCAATTGGTGTAGGATTGACTGTGACATAATGACCACTTAAAACTTGCCTTGGATCATGATCAACGCCATTTTTTTTTGATTCGGGATCGCAATTTAATGACTTAATAAATGAATAATCGACGAATTTAGAAAGCTCGTCAAGTGTTGAGGTTTTTTGTTGAACATTATCATTTTCCATAATCAATATTTTATCGTAAGATAATAGTGATTAGATTTTAAGAAAGACCTAACTTTATAAGGTTTTTGGGTAAAAAAAAAGACTTCAAAAAGAAGTCTTTTTATAAGAATATGGTGCCCGGGGCCGGAATCGAACCGGCACGCTATCGCTAGCGCAGGATTTTAAGTCCTGTGTGTCTACCAATTTCACCACCCGGGCAGGAATTGTGTAATTATTATTAGACACATTAAAAAGAAGCAATTATATACTAAGCATTGGTAAAATTCTATTTTTTTGAGGTCAGATTTTATGGGGATTATTAAGCTAATTATTATTGTTTTGATTGTTTGGTTGGGCATTAGTTTGTGGCGTAAACTGAGAAAAAAATCTGACAATAACCTTGCTAAACCATCGACTAGTAAGATGCGTTCTTGTCATGTTTGCAAAACACACATTCCTGAAAATGAAGTCATTATTCAAAATGGACAAGTTTTTTGTTCTAAAAAATGTTTGAGGTAGTTAAATGAAATTTTTACTTGATTTTTTTCCAATCGCGCTGTTTTTTATTGTTTACAAGACCATGGGGCTTTATGCGGCTATTTATGCCATGATTGGCGCAACTGCTATACAAATGGCTATTTCTCGTTTTCAAACGGGAAAGTTTGAAAAATCGCATATTATTACTTTTGGCTTGTTGGTGGTGTTTGGTGGTATCACACTAGCTGTTAAAGACCCTGCATTTATTATGTGGAAGGTTAGCGTGCTGTATGTTGTTTTTGCTTTGGCATTAATATTTAGTATGTGGATTGGCGAAAAGACGTTGCTACAACGTATGCTGGGAAAGGAATTGGAGCTACCCTCTCAAGTATGGAATCAGTTGACGTGGATTTGGGGGCTTGGGTTTGTTGGTATTGCTATAGTAAACGCTTATTATGTTGATGCAGCGTTAAAGACGAGAGAGGCTTTATTTGGTGTAACTGCATTAGATCCAAAGATTGAATTAACAGAGCTAGACTGTGTGACTACAACTGCAGAACAACTTTGTCTTGTTGCTCAACAAACTGAAGAATCGTGGGTAAACTTCAAATTATTCGGTACTATGGGTCTTACTTTTATTCTGATTATTATTACAGTAATCATGATCAGTAAATATAGCAAACAAGGAAACTAGGAGAACTTTATGAAGCATACCCCTTTATATCAGGCGCATGTTGATGCGGGTGGAAAAATGGTTGATTTTGGTGGTTGGGAAATGCCACTTAATTATGGCTCTCAAATTGAAGAGCATCACCAAGTTCGACAGAATGTGGGGATGTTCGATGTTTCTCACATGACAGTTGTTGATTTTAAGGGTGTTCAAGCTAAAGCGTTCTTGCAAAAACTGATCGCTAATGATGTAGACAAACTAAAAACCGAAGGCAAGGCGTTGTATAGTTGTATGTTGAACGAGGCTGGCGGCGTGGTCGATGATTTGATTGTTTATTATTTAAACGAACAAGATTATCGCATGGTGATTAATGCAGGCACTACCGAGAAAGATATTGCTTGGATTAATACTCAAGCACAAGGTTTTGATGTGAGTGTTGAGCCTAAGTTTGATTTGGCGATGATCGCTGTTCAAGGGCCGAATGCACGCGAAAAAGTTTTTGCAGCGATGCCAGGTGTTGAGGAAGTAGCCGGCGCATTAAAGCCTTTTAATGCGGCTAGTTTAGGCGGACTGTTTATTGCTCGTACGGGCTATACCGGTGAAGATGGATTTGAAATTATGCTACCTGAAAAATCAGCAGAATTTACTTGGAAAATGTTACTCGAAGCAGGTGTTAAGCCGTGTGGATTGGGCGCGCGTGATACTCTGCGTTTAGAAGCGGGTATGAGCTTGTACGGTTCAGAAATGAATGAAAACATATCGCCACTTGAGGCGGCACTCACTTGGACCGTGGATTTATCCAATGAAGATAGGGGTTTTGTTGGTCGTAATGCTTTAGAAGTGCATAGAGATAAAGGTGTTGACAAGACTATTGTTGGTTTAATTTTAGAGGGCAAAGGTGTCATTCGCGATCATCAAAAAGTGGTAACCGCTTTGGGCGATGGTGAAGTGACGTCGGGATCTTTTTCACCAACAATGGGTCAAGCGATTGCCTTAGCAAGGGTGCCAATGGGCGCAACAGGATCATGTGAAATTGAGATACGAAATAAGCTGGTTTCAGCTAAAATAGTCAAACCACCATTTGTTAGAAATGGCAAAGTTTTAGTTTAGAAAGAGATTATTAATTAACAGGAGTTTGCAAGTATTTTTCTTTTCTACAAGATAAATTTTTAAAATTTAACGCAGTAGAAAGGGAAAAGATGCAGTAAATAGAATGAGCGAAGTAAGAGACGATAGAGAGTATACACAGACCCACGAGTGGATTTTAGATAACGGTGATGGGACTTATACTATGGGTGTTACTGATCATGCTCAGGAATTGCTTGGCGATATGGTATTTGTTGAATTGCCTAGCGCGGGTGATGAAGCTTCACATGAGGATGAGTTTTGTGTCGTTGAGTCAGTTAAAGCAGCTAGCGGCGTTTATGCGCCTGCTGATCTTGAAGTGATCGAAGTAAATGAAGCGTTAGACGCTGAGCCAGAATTGGTCAACTCAAGTTGTTATGATGACGGTTGGTTGATAAAATTTACAGCAGAGGCGATTGACGACTTAATGTCTGCTGAAGATTATGCCGACACTCTAGATTAAGTAGAGACTCTTGGTTAATTCACTGGTTGCCTATAAGGGCAAACCTGCACGTATTGTTAATGTTGCCACCCATAAATTTGAAATAGAATTTACAGACGGCTCAACGCGTAAGGTTAGAGAGAAAGATTTCCGATTTATTCATCCTGAATTTACTAAGGTGAATGATTCGTGTGCGCACGCAGATGTTAGTGTGTTGGAGGAGTTTCAAGAAGAAGTTCTAACACTACAAGAAATTACTGAATGGCTGTTTGATGAGTATACCGCTCAAACCGCTTGGTGTACTTGTTTACTGGTTGAGGATGGATTGCATTTTTACTGGCAAAAGGATCATATTTTTGTCAGACCGAGTGAACAAGTCCAAGGCATTCTAGATAAGCGTAATGCAGAGAAATTAGCAGCTGAAAGCTTACAACATTGTATTGATAATCTTAATAACAATACGTTTGACGAACAAGATATTCCATACTTACAAGAGGCCGCTAAAGTTGCGCTAAATCAGTCAAAGCACGCAAAAATTCTAGATCATGTGGGTATTGAGAACAATGAAGAGTCTGCTTACAAATTCTTGCTAAAGGTGGGCTATTTTTCAGACAATTTCAATCCATATCCAGCACGATTCTCCATTCCAGAAGATGAAGAGATTGAGGTTAGTTTGCCAGAAATTGAGCGTGTTGACCTAACCCATATGACCTGTTATGCCATTGACAATGAGGGTTCTAATGATGCTGATGACGCTATCAGTATTGATGGAGATCGTCTTTGGATCCATATTGCAGATGTATCAACCATTGTTGATTCAGGCTCTGAGCTTGATGAATATGCCCGTGAGCGCGGTTCTAATTTATATCTGCCAGAGCAAATTATTCATATGTTGCCTACGTCAATTACTAAAGCATTAGCATTGGGCGAGACTGAAACTTCGCCTGCTTTGTCAATTGGCCTTAATATGGATGAAGGCATTATTAGTAATATCGAAGTCGTACACAGTACTATTAAGGTGACTAATACTACCTATGAGGCTGTAGACAAAGAGCTAAACAGCAATCCTGATTTTATTAAGATTCAAACTTTTGTTGATCAGCATAAAGCCTTCCGAGAAAAAAGCGGATCAATCAGTCTTAATTTGCCCAATGTTGATGTTAGATATATTAATAACGAAGTGCAGATTGAGCCGCAGAAATCCAGTCCCAGTCGTGACTTTGTAGCAGAGATTATGGTGACAGCAGGGCGCACTATTTCGCAATATGCACAAGAAAATGACATTGTTATGCCATACGCTTTGCAAGATGAAGGCGACTTTCCGCAGGAAGTGCTAGATAAGAAAGAAAATCTAAGTACGGCTGAATCATTCCAAGCCATTAAGTTCTTTAAACGTTCAGCCACTTCTATTAAGCCATTGCCACATTACGGCTTAGGTTTGGATTCGTACTTAAGAATTACCAGCCCACTGAGGCGCTACTATGATTTATTAGCCCATCAACAATTGTCTAATTTTATTGCTGGCAAGCCAACGTTAGATAAAAAACGTGTTAAGGAAATTATTGGTATTAATAACAACGCCTTGGCTGACGTTGGTCGTGTCACTCGCTTTAGTAACGACCATTACAAATGTTTGTTTTTAAAGCGCAACCCTGGTTGGAAAGGTGAGGGTATTGTGGTTGATATTCGTGGTGATAAAGCTTTATTCATGATTCCTGAAGTTGGCTTAATGACCCAAATTAAATTTAAAGAAGGTCAGATTCCTAAAGCAGATGACAAGATGGCGCTTAAAGTAACACGTGTTGATATGCTAGAGCGTTCAGCTAATTTCAAGCCGGTTTAGTTGGTCTGTAATCTCAATTGCATTGCCTTGAGTCTGTGACCAGTCTCCTAAAACATAGCGGGTAAATGTTTTCTCAACATGGGTGTTGAGTCGGTGTGTGTGCCCGTGTACTAGATCTGCACTTGGGTATTTTTTCATTAACTCGTTAACCGCACTTGGATTAACATCCATAATCTCTTTGGTTTTCTTTTGCTGTGCTTTAATACTTTTTTGACGCAGTTGACCGCTTAATTTCAAGCGCCACTTCTTGGGTAGACGCACAAAAAAAGCCTTCGTAATTGGGTGTTGCAAGATGGACTTCATCTGTTGATATGATTGATCATCAGTGCACAGCTCGTCACCATGGGTAAGTACATATTGATGTTTATTAGTTTCTAGCAGATAAGGCGAGTTGATTAACTGACAGCCTGTTTGATGTTCAAAGGCTTGCGCTAATAAAAAATCACGATTGCCCGTCATCACAAAAATCGGCGTTTGTTGACTTAACTTTTTAAGTGAGGTGGTAATTTTTGTGTAATGAGGCATGGATAAATCATCCCCCAGCCAAGTGTTGAATAAATCGCCCAAGATAAAAACTTGGTCAGCACTTCGAGCTTGCTGACAAAAACGTTCAAATAGCTGATTTTTCTCCGCCTCGTTTGCAACAAGGTGAAGGTCCGCTATGATTAGCGAACGCTGCATATAATTATTTGATGTAGGCTTTGGTTACGATAACCGCATCAACTGGCACATCAGCGTGTCCTGCTTGATTGCCTGTTGCCACTTCGTTGATTTTATCAACCACATCAAAGCCGTCAACCACTTCACCAAACACACAGTAGCCCCAGCCGTCTTGACCTGGAAAATCTAAAAAACCATTATCTTGCGTGTTAATGAAAAACTGAGAACTAGCTGAATGAGGTGCGGCAGTACGAGCCATAGCTAGTGCATATTTGACATTTTTGAGACCATTTTTTGCTTCATTTTCAATTTCAGCATTGGTTGGCTTCTGCATCATATCTTCAGTAAAACCACCACCTTGAATCATAAAGTTTTTAATCACACGGTGGAAAATAGTGCCATCAAAAAAACCAGACTCTACATAATCAGTAAAGTTTTTAGCACTAATAGGTGCATTGTCAGCATCTACTGTCATGTGAATATCACCCATGTTTGTTTCAAAAATAATCATTGCTTGCTCATCCGTGTAAATAAAAATACAAATTATACTCAAAACAGCCTTTCATAAAACATCTCGTTGGCGTATAATTGCCTCTTTTTACGAATTCACATTTAGGTTTTATTATGTACGCAGTTATTAAAACAGGTGGTCAACAGTTTAGAGTAGCCGAAGGCACAACTTTAAAGGTTGAAAAGTTGGAAGTTGAGCCAGGCAAAAAAGTTACTTTTAAAGAAGTGCTAATGGTTGCTGATGGTGACAACGTTCAAATTGGCGCACCAACGGTTGCAAAAGCATCAGTTGAAGCAAAAGTTATTTCACAAGGCAAGGGCAAAAAAGTTCATATCTTAAAGTTCCGTCGTCGTAAGCATTCTATGAAGCAACAAGGCCATAGACAATTGTTTACTGAAATTGAAATCACAAAAATTAAGGCATAAGGAGTAACTCATGGCTCATAAAAAAGCAGGCGGTAGTACTAATAACGGTAGAGATTCCGTATCAAAAAGATTAGGTGTTAAACGTTTTGGTGGTCAAGCTGTATTGGCTGGCAATATTTTAGTACGTCAACGTGGTACTAAGTTCCACCCGGGTACAAACGTACGTAAAGGTAAAGACGACACTTTGTTTGCAACAGCAGATGGAAAAGTGGTTTTTGCTAAGAAAGGTAAATTTATGCGCCAAACAGTTTCAATCGAAGCGGTATAGTTCGTAACGATAATTTATCTTAAAAGCGCCGTCCAGGCGCTTTTTTATTGTCTAAAATAAACCTATATTAACAACACAAATACCTATGAAATACGCAATTGTTTTTCCAGGTCAAGGCTCGCAATCCCTTGGCATGCTGTCAGATCTTGCCGATAACTTTTCTATTGTCAAGGATACATTTACAGAAGCATCAGATGCACTTGGTTTTGACCTTTGGCAACTAGCCCAAGAGGATCAAGACGGCCTTAACCAAACGCAAAATACCCAGCCGGCAATGCTAGCTGCTGGTGTTGCAACTTATAGAGCGCTAACGAGTGAAACTGAATTGTCACCCGTTTGCATGGCAGGACATTCTTTAGGTGAATATACTGCCTTAGTTGCATCTGGTGCGCTTGATTTTTCTGATGGCATTAAATTAGTAAGAAAGCGTGCAGAATTAATGCAATCGGCAGTGCCGGCAGGTGTGGGTGCAATGGCAGCTATCTTGGGTTTAGAGGATGAAATTGTGGTTAAGGTATGTGCTGATTATGCTGGTGAAGGCATTGTGCAAGCGGTTAATTTTAATTCCAATGGCCAAGTAGTTATTGCGGGTAATAAAGAAGCAGTAAACACAACCTGTGAGGCAATGAAAGCCGCAGGCGCAAAACGCGCTGTGGTATTGCCAGTTAGTGTGCCGTCACATTGTTCATTAATGGATGAGGCAGCGGCCGAATTCAAAGTAGCAGTCGATTCATTAGAACTTCACATGGGAAATACGGATGTTTTACATAATGTCGATGCGGCTAAAGCCACGGATACACAAAACATGAAAGCAAAATTAGTGGCACAACTACATAAGCCAGTTTTATGGACAGGCACAGTCAAAACCATGCACGCAATGGGTGTTGAAAAGCTTATTGAATCAGGCCCAGGCAAAGTGCTTGCAGGCTTGACTAGAAGAATTGAAAAATCATTAACAGCAAACGCTGTGCTAGATTCAGCCAGTGTTTCGACAACTTTAGAAGAAATTAAATAGGGGAATAATATGTCAGATTTATCAGGAAAAATTGTTTTAGTAACGGGTGCTAGTCGCGGTATTGGTCAAGCTATTGCCTTATCTTTAGGTGGCGCTGGTGCAACGGTTATTGGCACAGCGACGAGTGGTAATGGTGCAGACGCTATTAGTAATACCTTGAAAGACAATGGTGTAACTGGCACAGGCATGGCGCTTAATGTGACAGACAATGATCAGATTGCTGAAGTGATGAAAAATATCACCGACACCTATGGTGCAGTTGATATTTTGATTAACAATGCAGGCATCACCCGTGACAACCTGCTAATGCGTATGAAAGAAGATGAGTGGGACGATATTATGAACACTAATCTGGCTTCAGTTTACAAAATGTCAAAAGCGGTTCTACGCGGGATGATGAAGAAAAAAGCGGGTCGCATTATTTCTATCGCCTCAGTGGTGGGCGCGATGGGTAATGCCGGCCAAACCAACTACGCTGCTGCTAAGGCTGGCATTATGGGCTTTACTAAATCTTTGGCTCGCGAGGTTGGTCCGCGTGGTATTACGGTTAACGCTGTTGCACCTGGCTTTATTAAAACGGATATGACCGACGCATTACCGGAAGAGCAAAAAGAAGCGCTAGCTTCTCAAATCCCTATGGGTCGCTTGGGTACGGTAGATGAGATTGCGGGATCAGTATTGTTCTTAGCAAGTGATGCGGGGGCTTACGTCACAGCCCAGACGCTACACGTCAATGGCGGAATGTACACCGTTTAGCTTCGTCTTTTTAATTTTTACTGCGTTAAAATTTCAAAAAAATTCAATCACATAGCTTCATCTATGCTCAATCAATTTTTTAAAATTTTGCCTTGTAAAAATATAAAAATACTCGCTAAATTTCTTATAAAGGTAGTCATTTAAAGAATTTCTAATATTTTTGATTTATAGATAATTTGGCATTAAAAAACCCTTTAAAAACAGTATAAATTGTTGTTTTTAAAGGGTTTTTTGGTTTTTAATGGCTTGGGATGCTGCCATTTAAGAAATTTCCAATATTTTAAGCATTTACTTTACTGTCTTCTTTTCTAAATGCATTCATAATAAACACTAAAAAGATTGAAAGGATAAATCCGGCAATAAAGGCAACCGCAACAATCAATTTTTTCTTAGGTTTGATTGGATAATCATTAGTAAGGACACGCCCAACAACTTCAGAGTTATTATAATTTCGTTTATTTAACAATAAACTTAATGATGTCTTTTCTTCAATTAGTTCGCTAATTGATTGAACACCTAGTTCGCCATTAATCATGGATATTAACTGAAGACTATTAAGTAATGCCTCATTTCCATTTAGATAATTATTATTAGATAACAGCTCAAGCTGTTTATTCTTTATGATATTAATTTGACGGTCGATCGAAGTAATTTTAGACTTTCTATTATTTAGAATATTTTCGAGTTCAGTTTGGTGTTTATTTTGTATGTAAATGATAATTTTATTAATTTCATTAGCAGCTAATTTATTTGATGTGGATTCAGATTTTATATTAATAAAACTAGAAGTGCCTTTAACGGTTGAAATGGAGGTGATAGTCGCTTCTCTATCTTTTTCATTTTTCAATAAATCTATAAATAATAAATTTAACTTTTTTACCAATTCTGGCACAGAATCAACTAAAACGTTGTTGTTGTTGTTGTTTTTATAATTTCCGATCTCAACTAAGGCAGTTGCTTCATAAATCGGAGTTTTGTTAAATGCATAAATTCCAGCAACTAACGTAATTGCAAAGGTGAGACTAATAATCAGAATCTTCTTTGCCCAAAGGATTTTAAACAACTCTTTTAAATCAATTTCATCTTCTTGGTAATAATTTTGTTCCGGTATGTTTTGCGGCATAATTTACTTTGTAATTAATTTTGAGCTATTTTATCTTTTTTTTGACAATGTTTGGTTTGTTTTTCAAAATCCCCATCCGATTGAAAATACAGAGCTAGAAGTATTACCAGATGAGGATCCTTTAAACTGATAAATAATATCAGCTTCATTGTCATGGTGAGATATACCAAGCGCAATGGCTGATTGCCCATTAAAATTTCCAGAAGCAACGCTTATATGTGATTTTCCATTTTGCGCACTAGTCAATCCACTCATTGCAGCAATTTGAGATATGCCATTTTTATTTAAATTGATGTCAGCCGTATTTGTGTTTATTAGGCTTGTATTGTTTTGAATGTTATTTGTATTATTTAAAATATCCGTTGTGTGCAGGTTAATAGTACTCGTGTTGTTGTTAATGTTAGCGCTATTTAAATTGGTTGTAGTATCAACATAAGCTTTAGTGGTGGCGTGATTATCGCTTGTTGGCTCCTGTACACTCAGTGTGCCAAGTACGGTAGTATTGTGAGAAGTGCTGGTACCAATTTGAAGCTTGTTAATGCTAGAGGCAATTTCATCTTTGCCACTACTAGAAGTAGCACTATCTTCAATGGTAAAGGAGTTAGCGCCAATATGTACAACATCGCCAACCTTGCGAACCATGTTATTGCCTGATGAGTCTTTTAACGTATTAACAGTGAGGGTGCCATTTACAGTAACTTCGCCACTGGAAAAATCACCATGAATTAGTGGTGAGGCAGTATCACCATTAGAGATGTAGAGTTTGTTTGATCCAGTTTCGTTGTAGCCGGCTTTGTGCCCAATAAAGACATTGTTTGATCCTGTGGTATTGGTATAGCCAGCGCGATAACCTATGGCTGTATTGCTGTCACCATTACTGCTATTTAATGTGCCGTTGCCGTTTGACACATTGTAAGAGCCGGTGGTGTTGGACAGCTGAGCATCATCGCCAATAGCGGTGTTAAACCCGCCAGTAGTGTTGGCCTTCATACTTTGATTGCCAAAAGCTGTATTATTTGAACCAGTGGTGTTATAGCGCATTGCATAGTTACCACTGGCAGTATTATCAGAGCCTGAAGTGTTAGCTCGCATGGCGAAGTTGCCAATGGAGGTATTGTCATTACCGGTTGAATTTGAACGCATTGAATAATTACCTACCGCAGTATTTTTATCGCCTGTAGAGTTGTCACTCATTGAATAATTACCGATTGATGTGTTACTGGTTCCAGTGGTGTTATCTTGCAAGGCATAGTTACCCATTGCGGTATTTTTATCGCCGGTGGTATTGTATTTGAGCGACTCAAAGCCTACTGCAGTGTTGTCATCACCTGTGGTGTTATAGCGCATTGAATAGCTACCAATACTTGTGTTTTGTTTGCCAGTGGTATTGTTTCGCAGACTGAAATAACCGACCGATGTATTATTAAGACCAGTGGTATTTTCTTTCATGGCGGAGTCGCCAATGGCAACGTTATTTGTACCTGTGGTAATGTTTAAAAGTGCATTGGTTCCAGTAGAAGTATTGTCCGCTAAGAGTAGCATCGGTAACAATAAAAATAATAAAAAACCAATTTTCATCCTTCTCCCCCAAGAATTTAAAGGATTTAGTATAGCTCTTTATTATCTACTTATTTCGCCTATTTTTAAAAAATCGCTGTAATACGTCTTTGCATTCACTAGAGAGGATGCCGCCTTGTATCTCAATAGTGTGGTTAAAACACGTGCTAGTGGAAAGATCCTGGCAAGAACCACATACGCCTGTTTTTGAATCGTACGCACCAAATACCACACGTGACACGCGCGCATGAATCATCGCACCTAGGCACATGGTGCATGGCTCTAGAGTTACATACAAGGTTGTATCGGGAAAGCGATAATTGCCCAGTTCTTTGCCTGCAGCGCGTAACACTTGAATTTCCGCATGTGCCGTAGGATCATTATTAACAATTGGTTGATTGTGTGCTTGCGCAATAAGTCGATTGTTTTGAATAAGTACTGCGCCTACTGGTACTTCACCTATTTTTTCAGCAAGCTTTGCTTGTTCCAAAGCAAGTTCCATCCATTTTTCATCTAGAGATTTCATGGGGCTAGTCTTAAGGAGT
>JAHZJR010000102.1 GCA_022600805.1 Pseudomonadota bacterium | reverse complement strand
GCCCGACCTGACTCATGTGGTGATCGTTGCCGGCGACTCCGACTACATAGCGCTCGCCCAGCGGTGCAAGCGGCTCGGCAGGTACGTAGTGGGCATCGGGGTGGCCGGCTCATCGAGCCGAATGCTCGCGGCCGCCTGCGACGAGTTCGTCACCTACGACGCTCTGCCCGGAGTCCCGGCATTCGAGCCCACCGTCCCCGACGCCACAGCTGTTCCGGCCGAGAAGCCCGCATCTCGGGGGGGTTCTGGGCGGAGGAAGGCAGCCGAGTCCGAACCCTCCGAGGACCCCGAGCTGCCGGATCCTCAGGCTGGCGCAACCGGCCTGCTGACCCGCGCACTGCAGATAGGACTGGACAAAGACGAGGCCGACTGGCTGCACAACTCCGCAGTGAAGGCGCAGATGAAGCGGATGGACCCATCGTTCAGCGAGAAATCCTTGGGGTTCAAGTCCTTCAGCGACTTCTTGCGGTCACGCTCTGATGTGGTGGAGTTGGACGAGAGTTCTACGACCCGGCTGGTGCGGCTACGAGAAAAGGCGTGAGGCCGGCCAATCCAGGCCAAGTAACGGATACACATTCACTTCTCATGGAAACGAGCGAGAGACGATGACGCCCTCAGACGCACAGCTGCAGGAAATGCTCGATGAGTTCGAGTTGCGCAAACTCGTTCACAGCTATTGCCGCGCCGTCGATCGTGGTGACTTCGCAAGACTACGTAGTCTCTACCACGAGGACGCCGAGGACGACCACGGCGCATTCTCAGCGGGGTCCGCGGAGAGCTTCATCGGCAAGCTCGCGGCCGCACGTACTCACATACAGTCGATGCAACACCATGTCACCACGGCGAATTTCGCAGTTCGCGGAAACATGGCCGAAGGCGAGATCTACACCATCGCGATCCAGACATTCGGTGCAGGCGATCACGACGTCGACGTCATTGTCGGCGGACGCTATCTCGACAAGTATGAGAAACGTTCGCAAAATTGGAAATTCGTTCATCGCAAGATCGTCACCGATTGGGCCCACGTGAACGACCCATCCACAGCGGACCTGAGCCACCCGATGACCAAGGACACCCCCAGGGGCAGATCTGACATGAATGATCCTTCATTCCAATTCTTCTCGCTGCTCACCAACGGCGTCCGGTGACGCAGGCCTACTGCCTACCTGCTTTCGCCGCACAGGCGATTCGAAGCTGCCCCCACCAGGCCGGATGAAAGCTTCCCGGTGCATGCAAGCCCGGGGCAGGATTCCGCAAGGGAATGGGCCAGGGAAGCCTATCGGCAACGAGAATCATTACAGGACAGGGGTTTCGCCCGTTCTGCGCAGTAACTACCGGGGGTAGTCCGGCGGCGAGTTCACGGGGTCTGCACGGTTGGCTCTCGGTGCTTTCTCAGGCCACGCATATGTGGTCGGCGAAGCATCGAAGGTACCGAAGAAGAAAGATCCTTCGGATGACAACGAGAGGGACAGATCGTGAAACGAATCGCCACCTGGAAGACAGCCACTCTCAGCGCCGCCCTGATCGGCCTCAACCTCTTCGGCGCCGGAGCTGCGATGGCCTCTCCCGCCGACACGGCACCACAGGCCGGCCCGGCAACCATTTCCATCAGCAACGAACAGCCGCAACCCCACCAGAGCTGCAACACCAACGGCGTCAGCACATCCGTTTGCCGGAGCCCCGGCGACGCGTCCATCGTTACTGCGCCCAATCCGAACACGAGCGCGGAGTACACCGGCCCCTTCGGCGCGGGCATCGGCGGCCACTGAAGCCAGCACACCTCAGGGGCCAACACACCTCAGGGGCCAACACGGCTCCGGGGCCACAGCTCAGGGGCCCAAGACAGCTCGGCCCGGGAGAGGAGCCGAATGGGGCCACGTCTGCTCTGTCTCTGTGACCAACCTGACACAGGAAGACCCCATCATCGGGGGTTTTTCTGTGCCTTCAGTAGAGCTGCCTGGATTGGAATACGCATCTAGCTTAGTTGACCTGCACAAACCCCAGATAGATCAGCTCGGTGATGTGTAGTTCCTCGCCGATGTGGCGATCGAGCAGGTCGCGATCGCCGAGGGCGCCTTTGGAAGACGGTTCCGCGGTTGTCAGCTCGGACCCCTTTGATGCGGATCCGTGTGGGTTGTGACACGTTGGCGCCCGGGCCCTGTCCCGGATTCACGTCTCAATATCTGTGTCGGTCGGCAGTTCAGTCATTGGGCTGCGCACCTCAAACTCCGAGTTGTTTCCGCTGGTCCAGCGGTGTTTTACCGGTGGCCATTCGAACCCTTCGGCCAGTGAGGTCAACTGTGAAAGTCGTGGCAATGAACACACGTATCGAAGACCTCGATGGCTACTGGACACGGCATCTTGCCAGCCTCCGCCGCTACGCTGCGACTTAACACAACCGAGGGTGTGTCGAGCGCTCCGCGTTCACCCACACCGTGCAACAACAACAGTTCGGGACATCCCCCACGGCACGCGCACGCGATCCGGCGGGACATGATCTCGACGTTCAGAGAAGGGTGGCTACTGCAATGACCTACACTGCGACCCTCACACGCGAGGACGGTATGTGGCTGGGCGAAATACAAGACCTGGCCGGTGTCCATGCCTACGCGCGAACCTTGACCCGTCTACGCCAAGAGTTGGCCGTCGCGGTCATCCTGTTCAACGGCCTCGACGACCTCGACGACACCGAAGTCGAGATCGAGTTCCAGGTGGCAGACGATTCGTTGCTCACTCAAGCGTTCGAAATAGCGCAGCGACGCCACCAGCTCCGCCACGCCGAGGAAGCCGTCGTTGCCGAAACCGCCTCGGTGGCACGCTCACTCATCGACGCCGGCTGGTCCGTTCGCGACACCGCGGGAGCGTTGGACATCACCGCGGCCAGAGTGTCCCAACTGGCGAAACTCACCGACCTGATAGGAGTTCCATTCCGCCGCGCCAGAACAGGATCTGGTTAGCACACCCGTCTTGGCGCGCCTCTCGGCACGCGAACTCTCAGACGTTTTAGGGGTCACGAGGGACCCGCCTTATGGTCCAGACCCGTTCAAGGGGGAACACGCCAACATCATCACCACCGGGCTGGTGGCTGTACTTTCGACGTGTGGGAGAGAGTTGCGCTGGCGAGGCACGGTTGTCGTGGGCGTTGGCCGGGCTTGCTGGACTGGTTGGTGCGGCCGCGTTTGTGCACACTGGCGGATATTTCGTGACTTTTATGACCGGTAATACTGAGCGTGCGGTGTTGGGATATTTCGAGAATGACGCAAGACTTGCAGTATCAGCGGCGTGGGTCTTGCTTGCCTTCGTCGGCGGTGTTGTGGTCGCGTCGTTGTGTAGGCGGCATTTCTGGGCAGACCATCCCAACGGTCCGACGATGCTGACCGCAGCGTCTCTGGTTGCGGCCACGACAATTTGCGTCGCCCTGGACGGCTGGACACCGGAGACGCAGATCGCCTTCCTGCCCGTTCTGTTTGTCGCGTTCGCAATGGGTGCGCTCAACACTTCGTTCGTCAAAGGCGGCGAAGTGTCAATTCCGTTGAGCTACGTGACGGGCACCTTGGTCAAGATGGGCCAGGGAATCGAACGTCACATCAGTGGCGGTGCAGCGACCGCATGGACCGGAT
>JAHZJR010000059.1 GCA_022600805.1 Pseudomonadota bacterium | reverse complement strand
TACAGATTTTCTGTGTGATACTCTAATTATAGTAATAACCAGTAGATTATTTTCTTTTAAATAGATGATTCTATAATTTCCAGCACGTTTTCTAAACTTACCTTTATGCTTTCCTTTTAAAGATTTGTCGTTTGAGAATAAGCCATCCTGCAAATCTACTATCTTACTAGCAACTAATTTTTGAGAGTTTTGATCGAGTTTAAGGAATTCTTTTTCTGCTTCTTTTTCAAAAGCAACCTTATACACGGATACCTGCTTTTTCAAAAACAGACTCTAGCGAACTAACCTCGCTACTCCCATTTTTTAGATCATCTATTCTTTTATCGGCAACCATTTCATCTAATTGATCAAAATAAGCATTGATTGCCCTTTCAATAAGATTTGTTCTGGTTTTTTCAAGAATATTTGCTGAATCATCCAAATGTTGCACTACCTCTTTGTCTAGCCTTATATTTATCGCTTGCCTCATGATTGCCTATTTTTTTTATATTTGTATATACAATTGTAGTGCAATACTTAAAATAAGTCAATTAGTTTATGTGACTTAGCCACTTTGAAACAGTATCAATCTCATTGTATTTGGTTAAGTCAATTTGCAACGGCGTAACTGATACATAGTTGTTATCTATAGCATGAAAATCTGTGCCCACGCCATTATCTGCCTCTTTGCCGTTTTCTCCAATCCAATATAAAGATGAATCTTCTTTATCTTGAATGCTCGGCTCAGACATATGGCGCTTGCCTAAGCGTGTAGTTTGAAAGCCTTTAATCTGCTCAATGGGCACATCAGGCACATTAACATTCAACACAGTGTCGTGCGATAATTGCGATGTGTGAATTTGATTAACAATTTGCTGTGCAACCTTGCCCGCCGTTTCAAAATGTTCACCTTGCCAACTTGCCAGGGAAAACGCCACTGATGGCAAGCCCAAAAAACGTCCTTCTATAGCGCCCGCAACCGTACCAGAATAAATCACATCATCACCTAAATTTGGCCCAAAGTTAATGCCAGTAACTACCAAATCAAACTTATCTTTTAAAAATCCACATAACGCCAAATGCACACAATCACTTGGCGTGGCATCAATACTGTAGGTATTTGCATTAATCTTTGTTGGTTTTAAAGGCTTATCAAGCGTCAGAGAGCTGCTGGCTGCTGATTTGTTTTCACTCGGTGCCACCACTACTACTTGATGATCGATTGATAAATATTTGGTTAAGACTTTTATGCCTTCTGCTAGGTAGCCATCATCATTGCTAATGAGAATTCTCATTTTGCAATATTGAGTATCACTTTATCCTGTTTGATTCCCACTTTAACTGTGCCACCATTCACTAACTTGCCAAACAATAACTCATCTGCTAATGGCTTGCGAATTTCTTTTTCAATCAGGCGTGCCATCGGACGAGCGCCCATTTGCGCATCATAGCCGTTAATCGCAAACCATTTTCTTGCTGCATCAGAAATAATAAGAGAAACGCCTTTGTCTTCGAGAGTAGACTCCAACTCAAATAAGAATTTATTAACCACATACACAATTGTATCTTTATTCAGTGAATTAAAATAAATCACCTCAGACAAGCGATTTCTAAATTCAGGGGTAAAGGCTTTCTTCAACTCGCCCTCATAATCTAGTGCATGATCCTGTTCACTAAATCCGATCGATGCACGTTGAACACTATGCGCGCCCACGTTGGAAGTCATCACTAATATGACATTTCTAAAATCAATTTCTCGACCATTAGCATCCGTCATTTTGCCGTTATCCATCACTTGCAATAGAATATTAAATAAATCTGGATGGGCTTTTTCAACCTCATCCAATAGCAATACAGCGTATGGATTGGTGTTGACCGCTTCTGTTAACAGCCCGCCTTCATCATAACCCACGTAACCTGGCGGGGATCCAATTAGCTTAGAAATAGAATGGCGCTCCATATATTCACTCATATCAAAACGTAGGAGCTTAACGCCCATAATGCGCGCCATTTGCTTGCAAATTTCGGTTTTTCCTACGCCTGTTGGGCCGGCAAATAAAAATGAGCCCATGGTTTTATCTTCTTGAGATAAACCTGAGCGCGCCAATTTAATGGCTGTTGAAAGACTTTCTACGGCAGAATCTTGGCCAAATACACCTAGCTTAAGCTCCTGCTCTAAATTTTTAAGTAATGATTTGTCGTCATTTGTTACTTGGCGCGAAGGAATGCGTGCCAGCTTGGCCACAATATTTTCAATATCACTAACACCAATATTAATCTTACGCTTAGATTTTGGCTGAATTTGCTGCAAAGCGCCCACTTCATCAATTACATCAATGGCCTTATCTGGCAGGCGACGATCATTCATATAGCGATGTGACAATTCTACTGCTGACTCAAGCGCTGCTGCTGAATATTTAACGTTATGATGATCTTGATAATAGCCTTTTAGACCTTGAAGAATTTTCACCGTATCATTAACCGAAGGCTCCTCAATGTCAATTTTCTGGAAACGACGTGTGAGCGCATGATCTTTCTCAAATACTTTGCGAAATTCTTCAATTGTGGTTGAACCCATGCATCTAAGAGACCCGTCTGCCAAAGCAGGTTTGAGTAAATTAGAAGCATCGAGCGAACCCCCAGAGACACTACCTGCACCAATCATCGTATGAATTTCATCAATAAATAAAATACCGTGTGGAATTTTCTTCAACTCTGTTAAGACAGATTTCAAGCGCTTTTCAAAATCTCCTCGGTATTTAGTACCAGCAATCAAAATACCAATATCAAGTGAATAAATGCTTGCTTCTTTCAAGACCTCTGGCACTTTACCATCTACAATTTTTTTGGCAATACCTTCAGCAATGGCGGTTTTTCCAACACCCGCTTGACCGACAAACAATGGATTATTTTTACGACGACGAGATAAAACTTGCACTGTGCGCAACACCTCTTCTTCTCGACCAAGCAATGGATCAATCTTGCCAGCTTTAGCTTTTTCACATAGATTGGTCGCATAGGTTTCAAGGGGAGATTTTTTAGATTTTTGAGTTTCAGGCTCAGTCGCAACACTCTCTTCGAGTGCCTCAGGCTCTTGATTGGCAATGCCCTCCATTACCTCCAAACGCGAGATATTATTAAGCTTGAGTAAATACACCGCATGCGACTCCTTTTCAGACAAAATACTCACCAATACGTTCATCGCATACACAGTGTTTTTTTGCGCCGATTGTGCCTGATAAACGCTACGCTGTAAAACTCTTTGAAAGCCAACTGTTGGCACAATATCTATTTCCGAATCTTGCGCAATAAGTGGCGTATGAGAATCAATATACTCCTCTAATTCTTCGCGAATTTCATCAATATTAACGCGCTTATTGCGCAAAAAAGTAATCACTTCATCAATATTAAGCAAAGCAAGCAGTAAGTGCTCAACCGTAACAAACTCAAGGCGATTATTACGCGCTTGGGTCATAATAAAATTAATTTCTTGTTGTAGTCCTGATTCAATCATAGTCTCTCTATTATAAATTAGTCGCTGAGTTCGCGCAAAACGCACATTAATGGCTGTTCATTATTTCTAGCAAAATCGGTTACCTGGGTTACTTTTGTTTGTGCAATATCGTGTGAATAAGTGCCGCAAACTCCTTCTCCATCAACATGGATTTTAATCATAATCGCATTTGAAGCCTCTTCACTTTTAGAGAAAAAGCGCATCAACACTACCACAACAAACTCCATGGTTGTGTAGTCATCATTGAGCAACAAAACCTGAAATCTTTTAGGTTTTTTTAATTTAGGCTTAGCAATTTGGGTTTTTAATTCTTCCATTTTATTGAACAGATTTTCTTTTAAGCAAGGCAAAAGCAAAGACCAAAACCACTAAAGTTGGTATCGATGCAACCAAAAAGTGATTGTAATCAAATCGAAGTGACAATACCCCGCCAATTCTTGAGAATAATTCAAAAAATAAGCTGAGTATTAATCCTAAAAAAATCTTTTTACCCAATGATGCATCTCGTAACGATCCAAAAATAAACAACATTGAAAACACAATCATGGCCACCAAGGTAAATGGCTTCACCAATCGTTTATATAGCTCAACCTCAAACGAATCTGCAGCGAGTCCGTTTTTTGATAAAAAACTAATTTGTTTTACCAGGTTCCAAGTGGACAAATCACGAGGCTCTTTACGCAAACTATCGATAAACCCTTGATCAAAGGTCACTGTTAATTTATGTTGTTTTAATTGCTCAGCCTTAAAATTATTGAATGGCTGAGCGTTATCACGATCAATTTTATAAAAATTAGCTTGCTTCAAAGTTAAGATATCGTCATCGAATATGGCATTGTCTGCCTGCCCAACAGTTGCAAGCGTTTTGTTATTTTTAAGATTAACTAACATTACATCGGCAAATGAACGGCCATCAAAGTTTTTCCCTACATGAATAATTGAGTCCTTATCTTTCACCCAAAATCCTTGTTGATTCTGAGTTTGAATATTATGCCCTAACGCTTCTGCTCGAGAATTTTTTGCCATTTGGTTAGTGACCGGTGCAATAAGCTCTCCAATCAGTATCGCAATTACAATAAACGCCAAAGCCGTTTTAAGCACAATTTGAGTAATACTCATAATTGAAACGCCCGAACCTCTGACAATAATCAATTGCGATGTTGCGGCCAAATGTCCTAGCGCTAATAATGCACCGAGCAAAATAACCACGGAAGAGTGTCCAGAAACCACATCAGGTAGCTTTAATAAAATGAAAGTAATCGCCTCAAGAACTGTGTAGTTTGCTTGACCAATGTCGTTGACTTCATTCAAAAAACTAAAAAACGAGTAAACACCTACCCAAATCAACATCACTGCTAAAGTGTAAAAAGCCATGGTTTTAATAATGTAGCGGTCTAAAATTTTCATTAAAATACTAGATTCTTTCAGGTTTAATTAAACAATGGCCCTATTATGACAAATATTCACAGCGATAAAATCCTTATTCTTGATTTTGGCTCTCAATATACGCAACTTATTGCCCGTCGCGTGCGAGAAATTGGCGTCTATTGTGAATTATTTCCATACGATGTAGATATAGATTTTATTAAAGAATTCAACCCAAAAGGCATTATTCTGTCTGGTGGGCCAGATACGGTAACCACTGACGATTCCGCTCGCGCACCGCAAATTGTATTTGATTTGGGTGTGCCAGTACTCGGCATATGCTACGGTATGCAAACTATGGCCATGCAATTGGGCGGTCGAGCCACTTCAGCGGATAAACACGAATACGGTTTTGCCCAAGTACGTGCGCGCAATCATTCACCGCTACTAACCGATATTACTGATGATGCAAACGATCAAGGTCACAGTCTGCTTGATGTGTGGATGAGCCATGGTATCGAAGTAACAAAATTGCCCGAAGGTTTTGAGCGCATTGCCAATACGGACAATTGCGCTATTGCCGGTTTTGCCAATACAAATAAAAATTACTACGGCTTGCAGTTTCACCCGGAAGTAACCCATACAACACAAGGAAAGCGTATTTTAGAGCGTTTTGTGGCTACAATCTGTGACTGTGAAAAACAGTGGACCACTGAAAATATTATCACCGACTTGGTACAAAAACTTAAAGATCAAATTGGTGATGGCAATGTACTCTTAGGTTTGTCAGGTGGCGTAGATTCATCCGTGGTAGCTGCCCTACTGCATCAAGCGATTGGTGATCAGCTAACTTGTGTATTTGTCGACAATGGCCTACTCCGTCTTAACGAAGGTGACGAAGTGATGAAAACTTTTGCTGATAACATGGGTGTTAAAGTCATTCGTGCCAATGCACAAAAGAAATTTTATGATGGGCTTGCCAGTGAAAACGACCCTGAGAAAAAGCGCAAAATTATTGGCGGCGCATTTATCGAGGTATTTGAAGAACAAGCACGCGAACTTGATGATATTAAATTCTTGGCACAAGGTACTATTTATCCTGATGTAATCGAGTCTGCTGGTGCAGCCTCAGGCAAGGCCAAAGTAATTAAATCACATCACAACGTCGGCGGCTTGCCAGAAGATCTTAAATTTGAACTAGTCGAACCTCTGCGTGAACTATTTAAAGATGAAGTGCGCACCATTGGCGTTAAACTCGGAATTCCTGCACACATGTTATATCGCCATCCATTTCCAGGGCCAGGCTTAGGCGTTCGTATTCTTGGCCAGGTTAAAGAAGAATATGCCAACATTTTGCGTGAAGCAGATGCTATTTTTATGGATGAGCTGTATAAAAATGATTTATACGATAAAGTTAATCAAGCCTTTGCTGTATTTTTGCCCGTTAAGTCAGTAGGTGTTACTGGCGATGAGCGTAGATATGACTACGTCATTGCGCTACGCGCTGTTGAAACTATCGACTTTATGACCGCTCGTTGGGCACGCTTGCCGTACGATTTTTTAGATATAGTTTCCAACCGAATCATGAACGAGATCAAGCGCGTATCGCGTGTAGTCTATGATATATCTGGCAAGCCACCAGCCACCATTGAGTGGGAATAAGGAATACGCCGCTTTCTGTACTCCTTAAGACTAGCCCCATGAAATCTCTAGATGAAAAATGGATGGAACTTGCTTTGGAACAAGCAAAGCTTGCTGAAAAAATAGGTGAAGTACCAGTAGGCGCAGTACTTATTCAAAACAATCGACTTATTGCGCAAGC
>JAHZJR010000145.1 GCA_022600805.1 Pseudomonadota bacterium | reverse complement strand
TTGTAGTTGTTCCTTGAAAAAAGAGCCAACCCTTTGACCCGGGTAGAGTATTTAATAATCATAGATATATTTGGATTATAATGCCATGTTTTTAACTCTCCGGTAAAGATGTTTAAGGCACAAAGAAATCTCTTTCCCGGGGAATTCTTTTGCCGCTTGCCCGGGGCAAATCGGTTTCTATTCTCTTCAAATATGGATTTTGACCATTGCCTTCTTTGATGTTCTTGAAAAATTGCCCCCACGCCTCGGAGTCTTGGGCATCGGGTATATCAAATGGCAACTGAGATTCAGAAACATCCTCATCATCATATACAATCTCGTTGGCCGCGTATACATCTTCAAAGTCAAGTTTTTTCGGGGTGATTTCCTCAATTTCATATTCATCACCAAAGTCAAGTTTTCCCGACTCAATTCCATCGAATACGCGCGAATTGAGAAGTTTATCTGGGTCGGGGTTGCCTGGTGTCTGCAACCAGTCTTGCCATGAATTGATCTTTGCCGACGATGCGGGACTCCGCCTCTTCTTTTTGCTGGACGATGCGGGACTGCGCTTCTTCTTTTTGCGGGACGATGCGGGACTGCGCCTCTTCTTTTTGCGGGACGATGCAGGACTCCGCCTCTTCTTTTTGCGGGACGATGCGGGACTCCGCCTCTTCTTTTTGCGGGACGATGCGGGACTCCGCTTCTTCTTTTTGCGGGACGATGGGGGACTCCTCCTCTTCTTTTTACGATAACATCCTTTTTTTTCCCTCGGCGGTGGTCGGGGATCAAGCGATGGCGGAGCCCATTTGTACTGCATCATCGCCGAACCAAATCCACACTGCAAACATTCAAATCTATCACCGAATCTGTCGTATCCATCGGGAACAAATACTTTTCTCCCACAATATATTCTATCCATGTATGTATTTATTAAATGTATTAAATTGCATAATCAGCCGCTCTGTTCCATCATTCTCCCTCCATTTCCGTTATCGGTGAATAGGGTGTGGACAATTACGCTTCCGTTTCGCCCAATTCTATTAGCGCGTCCGATGATTTGAGTCCTAATCGATTCAGGCATTTCATTGTAAAGAATAATATCGGTGGCAGCCTGCAGATTTACGCCGGCAGTGGAGTCGAGATTTGAAATAAAAATTGCCCGGCAAGTTCCGCCTTGAAATTCCTTGATCTTTTTGTCCCGTGTTGCAACAGCGCCGGCAATAACACACCAAACAATCTTCATTTCATCAAGCAAAGCTTTGATTTTGGCATACCCCCCTATATATTGGGAAGCAATGATAAATTTGGAGCTCGGGTCCTCGACGGTACGTTGTTTGACAATGCGTTTGATGCATTGGAGTTTTGTGAGCGGCTTGTCGACACTCTTTTTTTTGTTCATGCCGGCGTCATCCGTAACATGAACCAAAGAACCAACTTCGAGTGTGCACCGGCAATGGGGACAAGTGTTGTGGGCAGAAGCCCACGTGAGCAAACATTCCCCGCAGAAAAGTTGTCCGCACTGGGGTTCGAGCAATGGCTCAACCATTTCATCCATACAGATTGGACAATTGGCCTCCAAATCCTGTTTGCAAGATTCCCCAAGTTGTTGGATCTGGGATTGGAGTTCCGAAAAACGCTGTTTCCAATGATCCACGCGGCGTTGCTGTTCATTAGATTGACCGGCATTTTCCCACCGCTGCAAATGGAATTTGACATATTCAAGATCTCGTTCCTTCCGGGCTTTTAATATTTCCACCAGATTATGTTTGTTTGCCTGGGATCCACCAAGAGCCTCAATTGCGCCCTGAATGTCACCTGCCTGAACCATTCGGTTAATGTGAGTTGGAACAAGTCCATTTAAATGGCGGGCAAGAGGCTGCCAGCATATGTAATCTCTGAATACAGTTTGTGGCATATCAAAAGATGTTTGGACGAAACGTGTAGGATTTCGCACCACAAAATTTTGAATTGCTCCTCTGCTTCGCCCATATGCTGAATATGGCGGGAAAAAATCGCGAGCCAATCGACCCACCCAATTGGTGCTTGCTTGGATTCGACCGATGTAACCGGGTGTGGCAGTCACAAGCCATGTAAATCCCGCAATTATTTCATCCATCCCCCTAACCTTTACCTGCGCGGGTTCGTCAAAAATAAATCTTTTCCATGCCACCCGGGGTTGTGAACGGACTAACCCGTTATACATTGTGGGCGTAACCAAAGCAACATCCCAACCATCCGACGGCTTGAAACGGGAGATGTCTTTGCGGGACTTGATTGTGCAAACTTTTAAATTATCCCCGGCGAGAGCCAAATCATCTTTCCATTGGTTAAAACATGAATGCGATGTCAACACCAAATTTGTGTTGATCCTCTCGAGACTCGTTGAATATGACATTGTATAGTAGAGTGATGACCACGTAGAAGCGACACGGTGGGGCTCCTCAACATTCCAAGGCATTCGGTCCCGGGCCATTAAGGTTACCATACTCAGAGTTTTTCCATATCCCACCGGATCTGCTTGGATTCCTATATATCGGCGCAACGTGCGTTCCTGTCCATTCCATCTAATGGCACTTTCCGGCGACCACCAACCAGTGCTGAACAGCCGGGCATTTCCCACCATCGATGTGTTTTCACACTTTTCCATATTTTCCATATCATACACTGATTTTAACTGGTGTTGGAATAATTTTCTATTGATTTCCTTCGGTTGTTCAGTTAGAGTTTGGGCGTTCCATGTCTGGGGGTCGCTATCTTCAGCCAGAGGAGGTCCGACATAATTTGGACCTCCTGGAATGTATCCCAATGTATATCTTAGACTTTCAAAAGACATTGTTGGGGGGTCTTGCCAATCCAGGTCATGAACCGATTTCAATTCAACCAACCTGAATTGAAATGTTACATTATGCCCACTGAAACCCTGAAACGTCGCTAATAGGAGGAGCCTTGAACCACACGCAGTTTCGCC
>JAHZJR010000144.1 GCA_022600805.1 Pseudomonadota bacterium | reverse complement strand
TTGAGAAAGTTCACTATTTGTAACAGTTCCTAAATTTGGATATGCTGTATCACCTGTTAAGGTATTAGCTAAAGAAGTAGAACCATTTTCTGTTTCTTTTTGTTCTTCTCTAACTCTATATAATACTTGTGGTTTTTTATCTAATACATCAGTTGGTTGTCCATATAGTTGATTAGTAATAACATTTAGCTCATCTTGTGAAAGAGATGATGAGTAATATGCAAATTCAGAAAAAGAACCACTATTTGCACCTCTTGTATTAACTTTCTGACTGAAACCCATAGTGTTGAATTGGTCAGTTCCAGCTGGAGCAATATCTGTTATCCATTTGTCTGTTCCTAAATCATCACTTCCTCTGCTTTCAAAATCGGTTGTCATTGTTTGTCCATTTAAACTTGCTCTGAAAACATCTGATGTTCTATCGTAAGTATAAGCTATTCTTACAGGTTCTAAATCTGTACCTGTCCATTGATAATAAGAACCACTATTTAAAATTACTAATGCATCATTGTTATTACCATCACTTCTTTCTCTAATACTAACTGCAAAAGAACCTCGTAGAAGACCATCTGCATTACCATCTAAAAGTGCTGGGTAGCCACTTTGATTACCAATTTGTGTATTGTTTTGTGTTGCAATATAAAGTTGATTCCAAGCTGATTGATTTCCATTTTCAGATGTCCATAAATAAAATTTAAATTCACCGTTACCACCTGGTGCAGGTATATAATCTGAATTAGGATAAGCTTGAACTACAATTGTTCCATCTTCAGTTCCAGGACCAGGTGTCCAATAAGTAGAAGCTGGTATTCCAACTCCTAATCTTTTGACTGAAGTATCAGTAGGCCATAGTTCTGAATTAAATCTATCAACCTTTATAGATACATTTTTATTTTGTGCTAAGGGTGTAAACATATTAACTAAAGTTGTTTATGAATGTTCCGTATAAATGATTACCAAATCTTGTAAATGATACTATATCTTGTGCTGCATTTGCAGGTGTGGGTTGGAATGAGTTCCCTTGTCCAAACTTAAAGTCAGATGAGAAAGATACTGTTCCTTGTCCTCCTGTTGGTTGTTTTACTAATATATTAGCTGATTGTGCAGTTCCACTAAAGTTACTAACCGAGAAGTGTGTATCTGTTCCATTTACAAGTTCTACTGTAAATGTGTTTGATGTTCTTAAATCAAGTGATGCTGTTTGTGATACAATTGTTAAATCAACATTGTTACCACCAATTCCACCATCTACATCAAACGAACCTGTTACTCTTAAATCATTTGTAGTTGAGAAGTAAGAACCTGTTTGTATAAAAATACCTGCATCTACACCTGTAAGTTGTGAACCATCACCAATGAATGCTGATGCAGATATTGGAGCTGATGCACTAACCGAACCACTAATTATAGTTAAGGAAGTTCCACTAGCACCCAAAGTAATACCAACAGTTGCTGGTGTTCCTATATCAATGGTTTGTGCATTTACTTTAAATCCAGTATTACCATTGTAATTATCTTGTATATATAATTCACCAGTATTAGAACTACCACTTGCTGCAACAGCAGCTCTCCATCCACCACCATTTAAACTAACCTCTGCTCCATCTGTAAAACCACTATTATAAAATTCTTGATACCAAGAACCATCATACCATCTACCATATCCATTTAAGTGTGTTAAACTTTCTTGAACTACATTATAATTTCCATTACCAAGAACTGATAAGTTTTGGTTATTTGCTTCCCATAATATCTTTTGTCCAAATCCACTAGTTGGCATTAATGGCTTTGAGCTAAAGTAACCATTACCATCTGATGCACTTGCGATTTGTGGTCCTGCTGTAAATGTATTTGATTGATTTAGTATTGCAAATGAACCACTATCAAATCCTTTGTAAGTTCCAGTCACATTTATATTTCCACTAACTGTTACGTTTGAACCATCATCACTTATAATACTATCTACTAGTTGTCTATGTTCTCCTGCTTTTGGTATAGTGTTTTCTGTTAAATTAACTTCACTACCTTTACTACCTGTTGGACCTGTTAATATGAATGAAGATTGTCCTCCTTCCTCTACAAGTATCCAACTATCATTTCCACCATCCCACTCTATTGAAGCAGTTGATGATGAACCACTATCATATACTTGTAATCCAGCATATCTTAATGTTGGTGTATCTGCATTAACTACTACGAATGCATCTCCTATAATCTTAGCAGAACCTGTTACAGAGTTTATTCTACCGAATGAACCTGTCCCACTTACTGATATATTGTTAAAGTTTTGTGTACCTGTAAAGGTATTATCTTTGTTTATATATGCTATATTAGGGTCAGTTACTACCGAAGAACTAATAGAATTAGAACTTGAAGTAGCATTATCAGCTTGTTCAGCGTGTGAAGCAGATATTGAGTTCTGTGCTTGTGAAGATGAAATAGCTATATCGGCATTTACAGCATGTGATGCTGATGTTGCTGATGTTGCATTTGCTACATTATCTACTGTTGTAGTAAATATAGTTCCATCTCCTTTAGTATATGTTATCGTTGCATCTACTATTGATGCAGTTACTAATAAACTACCTGTATCAGTTGAGCCTCCTCCACCACCACCTGGTATGTTATTACTATATATTGTTCCATCTACTCTAGTAAATGTTAAATCTCTACTACCTGTATCAAAAGATGAGGTAAGTAAATACGAACCTGTATC
>JAHZJR010000058.1 GCA_022600805.1 Pseudomonadota bacterium | reverse complement strand
CAATATGCGATGTAATTTCTTCTATAAATTTCTTCTCAATTGACCAATCTATAAGGCGGTTTGTGTAAACTTTGTCATAAAATATGAACGTTTTATTGTTGATTAAGCTAGGTGCTTTTCTTAATCTTCGATATTCTTTAGTTTCAAGGAGGGCCTCGTCTATAAACTCAATATACTCATAGTCTTCTATTTCAATATCACCAGAAGTGACGACATTTATTGTTTTTAATGCTATTGGATTTAAACCGATAAGTATAAAAATTGACTCAATAAAGGTTAAAGTATCATCTGTAAGAAACTCATTAAGCGATTCGTGATTTTTAGTGAATGTTTTTTCAAGTATCTCAATGTGTTCATTCAAATTATTTAAACGTTTTTTAAGCTCGCTATACCTTTTAAATCTATATTCAAAAAGACCATAAGAGTGACTTTTTTCACCATCAAAACTAAATTCTGTAAAACACTCTGGTGCTAAATCATCCCAAGGCATTTGCTCATCACTAAATGTCATTTTTTTAGAGCCATTCCACCCGTTTTCAAGGTGTATTTTTTCCCAATCAAGTATGTTTGTATTTAAAGAGGGTGTTTTTCCAAAGTATGTTTGTTTTATAGGGTTAAGAATTTTTTCAAGATTAATTAAGTTTTCTTTTTTTAATAGCTCGAGGTTATTTATAAATTCTTTGGCACGATGCTCATTTACAAGCTTGTATTTATTCATTTGACTTGCTCCAGTATGTAATCACTAATCTTGTCCATAGGGTCACGAAGGCGCTCTATATCGATAATAATGTAGCCACCAGTGACATCACGTTGGTCTTTGTGGTTAAGTAGTTGCTTAAGTGCGTAAGTGTTAATATCTAAACTTTCAGCGATAGTAATAAAGGTTCTGCGCAGGTCGTGTAGATTGAAATATACGCCACTAATCTTTCTAACTTTATCGAGTTGCTTCTTCGGGTCATTCAACGGCTTGTCTAGTGTTGTGCCTTGAAATATGTACGGACTATCTGACTTGCGCCGCTCTAACACCTCTAATAGAAATGGCGTTAGTGGTAATGAGTGAGTTTCGTGGTTCTTAGTATCTTCGATGGTTAAAGAATGGTCTTTGAAGTCGATATTTGACCACATAAGAGTTGAAGCTTCACGCCTACGCAAACCCGTGAATAGGATGAATAAGAACAAATCTCGGCAAACCTCAGCCGTGTTAGGCTTTTTATTGTTGAGCTGGTGCTGTGGCAATTCGATTACAGCATCAAACCACTTTTTAAGGTCGTAAGTCTTGATAATGGACTGTTTGCGTTTCTCACGATTCCAAGCTTTAACGTGGCTTAATCTTGAAACTGGATTGTGAATAAAGATTGGATTGCCACTACTATCTTCATATTCACCCATTGCGTAGTTGAAATACGCGCGCAGATGACGCATTACAGTATTGGCTCTTGTGGGCGAGTGCTTGGTAATGTCTCTATGCTTCTTTTCAACCATATCACGAGTAATCTCAATGAGAGGCTTATTAGACCAGTTGTTCAAATAGCTGTTAAAAGCACCTATGTAGTTCTTTTTAGTGTTATCTTTTAAATTCGTTCCACGACTTCTGATGTAATCCTCAAACACTTGACCAAGCTTGATGTTTTTAATCAAATCTTCTTTATCTTTGTTGTTTGGATTGATGCCCTCACTGATACTGCTCAATGCTTTAATCGCTTGCGTTCTTGCAATTTGAATAGTCATTTCAGGATAACGACCTAATGTGATAATCACAGGCTTTTTGTTGATTCTTCGTTGGACGACAAATGACTTGACACCTTTGCTCGTAATCCTAACGCTTAAGCCACCAACAATTGAGTCGTGGTAGTATGGTCTTGAGTTACCTGTGGGGATGGGTAAATCGTCAAGCTTTCCTTTGGTGAAGTTTATTATGTTCTTCTTTGCCATTTATATTCATAATTAATTTCAGGATTACGCAGGGATTACATAACGACATTATTTAGTTAGATTTGCGATTACCTAAAATGGATTGTATTTATTATAAAACCCTTTAAAATAAGGACTTAATGGGTATGTAATGGATTATAGTGGAAAGCAATGGAAAGCACAAGTTTCATTTTCATAATGCTGGGGTCGGTGGTTCAAGTCCACCTATAACCACCACTCTTTTCAGTACTCCCTTGAGGGGTGTTTATTCTAATGCCCCTTTTCAGGGGTATTTTTTTGCTTGAAACAACGTGAAAATATACCAATGAACATCTGCTGAGCAACCGATTATTGAAAAAGCAAGCTTATATTTTCCATCTACCTTAAGTTCATCAAGCAGCTTTTCATCGCTGTTTGACAGGGTCAGCGGGTTTGCTTGCTTATATTAACCATCTATTTGAGCATCTATTTTTCAGAGGTGTTTTTTGCCACATATCTAAGCCATAAAAATCCAGATAATCCAGCCAGTAAGGAAGCTGTCAAAATCCCGATCTTGGCTTGAAAGATTAACTCAGGCGTCTTTAGAAAGGCTAGTTCTGCTATAAATATAGACATGGTGAAACCAATACCACCTAAAAGCGCAACGCCAAAAATTTGACTCATGCTACTTTTATCTGGAAGTTTGGCAATTTTTAATTTTATAGCAAGCCAAGAAATGCCAAATATTCCAACTACTTTTCCTAAAATAAGACCTAAGATAATTCCCATTGATATAGGTTCAATAATAACAGCGCCAACCGAGTTGAAGTCGATTGCAATACCTGCATTAGCCAGTGCAAACAAAGGAATAACTACGAGAGCTACAGGAAGGTGTAAATCCTGTTCCAGTCTGGCAGCTGGAGATCTAACAGCATTAATCTTGTCCTGTATATTGATTAGAATGGCCTTTTGTTGTTCATGCAACACGTGATTTTCACAGACAGGGTAAGTATCATATTCATCTAATAATTTTTTGGTTTTTTTAGAGAGGCCTAAGGAAGTTTGTTTGGGTTTTGAAGGGATTGCCATAGCGGCAATAACACCAGCAATAGTCGCATGCACACCCGACTCAAACACAAAGAACCACATAAATGTTCCAACGATAAAATAAGGTAACACCATATGAATGCCAAAGCGATTAAAGGCAATTAAAACTAAAAAAGCAATGCCAGCTGAGGCGAGCGACACCATGTGAATTTGATCAGTATAAAATATGGCAATCACTAAGACCGCACCTAGATCGTCAACAATCGCCAGCGCAGCTAAAAATGTCACCAATGCTGTAGATATTCTTTTGCCTAGTAACACTAATACACTAATTGCAAATGCGATATCTGTGGCCATAGGCACTCCCCATCCACTGGCGCCAACTTCATTTGCATTGAGGCTAAGGTACACGAGTGCAGGGAATACCATACCACCAATGGCAGCCAAAATAGGCAATATGGCTACCTTTATATTTGACAATTCTCCTACTAAGATTTCTCTTTTTATCTCTAATCCAATCATAAAGAAAAACAAGGTCATTAGGCCATCATTGATCCAATGGTGAATGCTGTGTGACAATGTCCACGAGCCAACATCAAAGTCTATTTTTGTGTGAAAAAAATGTTCATAATTTGCTGTTAATGGTGTATTGGCCAAAATTAATGCCAATATTGTCATAAACATCAAGATTCTTCCAGTTGTGGTTTGGGCATGAATAAAGTGTTCAAAAGGCGTTGAGATCTTTTCAAAGGCCTTTTCCCATGGAGCATATAACTTCATATCTTCTCGCTTAAATTTGTATTTCTAATGTGACTTTATAATACCCGAATGAGTTAATAAATTTGTGACACTATATTGTTTTTTAGCCAAAATCCTATTGGACCAACACTCAAGGTCTTCCTTGAAATTTTCTCAGTTTCTGAGTATAATTGCTATTTTTTTGCATTTAAGGAAATACAATATGCCATCACGCAGAGATCTAGCAAACGCGATTCGCGCTCTAAGCATGGACGCTGTTCAAAAAGCAAATTCAGGTCACCCAGGGGCGCCAATGGGTATGGCAGACATTGCTGAAGTACTTTGGAACGACCACATGAAGTACAACCCAACTAGCGCTAAATGGGCTGATCGCGATCGCTTTGTTTTATCAAACGGCCACGGTTCAATGTTGATGTACTCATTATTGCATTTGTCTGGTTTTGACTTAAGCATGGACGACATTAAAGATTTCCGTCAATTGCACGCTAAAACAGCTGGCCACCCTGAGTATGGTTACGCTGAAGGCATTGAAACGACAACTGGCCCATTAGGCCAGGGTATTACTAACGCAGTTGGTATGGCAATTGCTGAGCGCACTATGGCGGCACAGTTTAACAAGCCAGGCCACACAATTGTTGACCACAATACTTATGTATTTATGGGTGATGGTTGTTTAATGGAAGGCTTGTCACACGAGGCGTGTGCAATGGCTGGTACATTAGGTCTAGGCAAGCTAATCGCATTCTGGGATGATAACGATATTTCAATTGATGGCCATATTGGCGAGTGGATGGAAAAAGGCGTTCCAGGACGTTTCAACTCATACGACTGGCACGTGGTTGCTGTTGATGGCCATGATGCAGATGCAATCAGCAAGGCGATCACAGAAGCTAAAGCCGTTACAGACAAGCCATCTTTAATCTGTTGTAAGACAGTTATTGGCTTTGGTTCACCAAATTTATGTGGCACACACGATTGTCACGGTGCGCCATTAGGTGATGAAGAAATCGCAGCAACGCGTAAAGAATTAGGCTGGACTTCAGCACCATTTGAAATCCCTGCGGACATCTACGAAGGCTGGGATCATAAGGCACAAGGTGCCGCAGATGAAGGCGCTTGGAACGATGCATTTGCAGCGTACAAGGCTGAATTCCCTGAAGAAGCGTCAGAATTTGAGCGTCGTATGGCTGGCACATTGCCCGCTAACTTTGAAGTGGAAATGGATAAGTTTATTGCTAAGACTCAAGAAGAAATGCCAAATATTGCTTCTCGTCAAGCATCACAGAAAGCGATTGAAGCAATGGGTCCATTGCTACCAGAAATGTTTGGTGGTTCAGCTGACTTAACTGGCTCCAACCTAACTAACTGGTCGGGCACGGTTAAAGTTAATGCTGATAATGCTAACGGTAACTACATCTCATGGGGTGTTCGTGAATTCGGTATGGCGCATATGATGAACGGTATGGTTCTACATGGTGGTTTTAAAGTTTACGGCGCAACGTTCTTCATGTTTATGGAATTCATGCGTAACGCACTACGCATGTCTGCTCTAATGAAGATTGGCACAATTTATGTTTACACGCATGACTCTATTGGTCTGGGTGAAGACGGCCCTACACATCAGCCAGTTGAGCAATTGGCAACGATGCGCATGATTCCTAACTTCCAACCTTGGAGAGGTTGTGAT
>JAHZJR010000057.1 GCA_022600805.1 Pseudomonadota bacterium | reverse complement strand
GCGGTTGATACAAAAAATCAAGTAACACTAATTGCGGTTAGCAAAACCAAACCAGCTTCAGACCTACAGCAAGCAATTGACGCAGGGCAGCGACATTTTGGGGAAAATTACCTGCAAGAGGCTTTAGAAAAAATAGAAGCTTTGAAAAACCAAGATTTAATTTGGCATTTTATCGGCCCGATCCAATCAAATAAAACCAAACAAATTGCGCAGAATTTTAGCTGGGTGCATAGTGTTGATCGACTAAAAATTGCCAAACGTCTAAATGATCAGCGTCCAGAAAATTTAGAAAAACTTAACGTATTGTTGCAAATCAATATTGACAACGAGTCGACTAAATCAGGCATATTAATTGACGAAATTGATGAAATTATCCCCCATTTTGAAAATTTCCCAAATATTTCATTAAGAGGATTTATGTGTATTCCTAGCCCTGATAATGCTGAGCAAAGTTTCGCCAAAATGGCCAAAATACTGCAAAAACACCCCAATTTAGAGGTTTTAAGCATGGGAATGAGTGCTGATCTCGAGTTAGCCGTTGAAAATGGCGCCACTTTCGTGAGAATCGGCTCGGATATCTTCGGCAAAAGAGCTTAAATTTACTCATTCGCATATTTTCCAAAATTTTTAACTATTTGTTGAAATAAAAAAGTTGTAAAAGTATTATATTGTCTATGCCAACCAATTATCCTTTCGGTAAAGCGGGGGGCAGAATGCTATTTTTAGTCATTATGATGGACAAATGCGCTCTATTGTACTGTTAAAAATTCTCCATCAAGAGCAACAATTGACACTTGCAGAAGACAAAATTAATTACGCTTAGCTTTTTTATAGATAAATAAATCATGCTACAAGGTATGATTATCCTATGAAAATTAAAGTTTTAATTGCCGGCGGTACGATTGATAAAACCTATAAAGAATTAACAGGCGAATTGTCATTTACTGAAACGCACATAGTGGATATGCTTAATCGTGGGCGTTCAATGGTTGATACTTTATCTGAAGTGCTTTTTTTAAAAGATTCGTTGGAAATGACTGATGCAGATCGCTCTTTTATTTTTGATAAATGTCAAGCATGTGACGAGCAGCATATTCTCATTACTCATGGCACTGATACCATGGTGGAAACCGCCACTTATTTGGCCAAATCACTTAAAGAAAAAACAGTGGTACTATTTGGCTCGATGATTCCGTATTCGATTGATAATTCGGATGCCTTATTTAATTTAGGCGTAGCTTTGAGCGCGGTGCAGCTCAAAGAGCCGGGTATTTATATTGCCATGAATGGTCAAGTGTTTGATTTTGACAAAGTCCAGAAAGACAAAAGCCTAGGTATTTTTAAAAACACCTAGGCTTTTTGTTGATTAAATAAAAGCGTTTTTTATTTAATCATATGCTCGATGGCCGCTTTTAGCTCATCATCTGAACAATCCATACATGTGCCTTTAGGTGGCATGGCGCCAACACCTGAGATTGCTACTTTAACCAAATCTGCAATACCGCGCTCAACTCTAGGCGCCCAATCTGCTTTGTTGCCAGTCTTAGGTGCGTTCATCACACCAACAGCGTGACACGATGCACAAACTGCCGTGTAAACCTCTTCACCACTTCGAGCTTTTGCAGCAGTTTTAACTGGGGCTTGAATGGCATTAACATCAATGTCACCTTCTAAATATACTTGGCCTAATGGTGCAATACGCTCAGCAACGGTTAAGTTGTCGTTATAGCCCACGTGAACAAGATTGCTAAAGAATGTTTTTGTGCCAAAAATAATGGCAAAAATGACGATGATAGCTGCAACTGAGTTTTTAAAGTACATGGTGATTTCCTAGTTTAGTAAGTTATAATTCTCAAAGAGCAGAATTATATCAGAATGATTAAGAGAACACTATCAAATGGCGTCAAAGTATTAAAAATCAGCACTTGGTTAAGCGCTATTTTTTCTGTTTTACTGCTCTTGATTGTTGGATTTTTTGTGGTTTTTCCAAATTTTATCAAGGCGCCGATTGAGTCTGAATTGAGCGATATAACGGGGCTTGAGGTGGTATTGTCCTCGGTAAATTTTGAGCTTGATTCGAGTGGAATTACCCTTAATGTTGATGAGCTAACATTCAAGCGCCCAACTTCTGAACAAATGTTGGCGCAAATTCAAGGACTGCATTGGCGCGTTCAACTGACTAGTTTTTTTGAAGACGTGTATCGACCAAACCAAGTAGGCATTGATACGCTGACATTAAATACCAGTCAGCAAGCTAATAGTGCTGATTTTTCACTAGAAAGTTTGAAGCGCTCGTTATCATTAGAAACGCTCGAAATGGTGAGTTTTTTCGAGTCTTTGAATATTGGCAAAACTTTAATCCAGGGCGAGCAAACATTTGAAATTGCCGCTTTAGAGGTTGGACGTGACGAGGAGCAATTGCTTGTGCGCATTGCCGACCAAACCATTGCCGACCAAACGGTTGATTTGGCGATTACCTTGTCTGTGGAGCAGTTGGATCGTGATGGGTTTTTAACCTTGCCGATGGTGATGAAAAATGAGGAATTTTCCTTGCTTTCAAATCTTAAAATCTACCAT
>JAHZJR010000080.1 GCA_022600805.1 Pseudomonadota bacterium | reverse complement strand
ATCATGATTCAGAAATCTAATCATGAAATTTTTATAGGATATCCCCTTTTTGTCATTTAAAGTTAATATGAAATACTGCTCTAATATTAACTCTTCTTGTATTTTTTCGTTGATGTTTTCTTTAAACGCTTCTTTATTAATCATAATACCTTTTTTCTAATAGTTTAAATAATTCAAATGAATTTAACCCGTCACCGCCATTCTGGAAGTCTTTATAAACAACGTAGTTTTCTTGTTTATTAGCACTTAAAACATGGCTATCTATTAAATTAATATTGTATAAGTGTTTATCACATATTATTTCATCATTCATTTCTCCTTTGACTTCGCAGTTCCATTTACCCGACTCTATCGGTGTAGAATGTAAGCATGTCCGGCAGTTAACTTGCGGCGGGTAGTTGTTCCAGCATATTTTTTTATGGGCACAGAATCTACATTCAAAACTAGACTCATCTAATCCTATTTTTGGCGGCACTACATCTGATTCAATGATGTGTTTTGCTTTATTGAAAATACTTACAGCAAATACCTTGTCGTACTCAACCCATTCAGTGTAAAGCTCGTCCGTCTCTTTACAAACCACCAAATACAAAGCTTTACTTAAATTGAATGCGTGCATGTAAGTTTGCATCTGTACGTAGTGCTGGTATTTAGAGTAGTAAACTCCACTTTTTTTTATTTTTTTAAATCCTGATGTGTTACTGGTTTTTAACTCTAAAAGAAACTCATCACCATTAAATTCACCAATCCCATCACAAGATCCACCGAAGTGTCCAAATTCACGAAACGTTTTTTGTTCACTTTTTATTTTAATGCCGATCTTTTTAAGGTCTTCTAAAATAAAAGGTTCTTCACGGTGCCCTCTCATGAAAAGTTTTAACATCATTCCATTAAACTTTTCATCTGCTACGTTTCTAAACCCATACCAGAGTTTCCTTGAACATCTCTCTCCTATCTGGCTTGCCCCTAAGTGCCCTCTTCTCTCCCTTAAAGCTTCCTCTTCCTCGTATTTTTTATAAATTTCTTCTACTATATCAATCATAATACCTCATAGCCATCAAGTAAAAAACTTTTCATAACTATATCTCCATTTTATGCAAATTAATCTTCTTAAGATAACGCTCTTGCCTATCTAAGATTTTTATCTGCTTCACGATCTCACTTTTATGAGTTGATGTTATGACTAAGTTGTCAGTGATTTTAAGCATTAATAATTCAAACTTTTGCCCTAAATAATTTATAGTTTTTTTTGATAACTCTGGATATTTACCGGTTCTTTTTCTATAATCATTCAGCCATTTTTTAATCTTAGGGAATTCTTTAGTAATCATTTTCACTCTCCATTAAATGTACTCAACTATTTTTTCTAGATTTATTTTTAATAACTCATTTCCTGTAATGTTATCTTTGTTTTTATTTCTATTTATCGCTTCTCTGAACCAGCTTCTATTATGAGCTGTATCAACAGCAACCACCGCTATGTTGTATGCATTCTTGTAATGGTGGCATTCTTCAGACATTGAAACTGCTGTTTTGAATACTTTTGAACTAAATTTAGTTTCATTACGTCCAAGATCTTTACACATTTCCAATAAAGCGAAATAAGTATCTTTTAATAAGATCATGGCCGTCATTTTCTCGTCTTCAGTTAAAGGCCTTACTATTTTACCTTCATCTATCTTTTTTTCATAATCGGGGTTCAAACCATAATCATACCAGTAGTAACCATATTTATTTATACCGAAGCAATCAATTAAAGGTTGCGAGACTCGGGATTCGAATTTTTCTTGCAGATTCATTTTTTACACTCCTCGATTAAATTACCGTATTTAATATAGAATTTAGTTAATAAAGAGTACGCTTCAACCCATAATTCGTGATGCTTAGGACTGTGTTTAACTGTTATAAAATAATTACCCGTTCTCCTAGTCACTCTTTCATTCAACTTATTAAGTACTCTAATCAATCTTTCATTATCCATTTATAAACTCCTTAAAAGCCATTAAGGCTTTTATTTAAACTTTCCAAGGTTGATTGGTTGTTTCGGTTTTAATTATTTTTTTAGACAAGTACCCTTTTATCTCATTCTGAGCATCGTAACCATCTTGTGCTGGTTTTATCCCTATTTTAATATTTAATGGCTTATCATGTAGTTCTTCTGAGTCTTGTATATTAAGGACTCCTACAGCATGACAAATTGCGGATAAATCTCGTTGAGCGATTGAAACAGCTGTTTCGTTAGAGTTTATTAGATTTAGATTACTAAAAATAACTCTTCCTTTTTGCTCACCATCAATTATTTGAAATTTCAACTTCAGATAATGATTATTTGAATTATTTTTTGACGCCATCATTTCAGATGATACAATTGCAGCTGTGTATTCCCCAGCCGGCATTAATTCCATACTCTGTGAAGGTTCTACTTTGCTAGCATCAAATTCTCTTCCTAGATTTGCCATTTTATTCTCCTTTAGTATTATTACAATTAGTTATTTTATGTTCTTTTTTAAATTCTTCATTATAAGGTACGAAGCATGCACTATTCTGGTCAGAATCATATACCCAACCGCCTGGAACCCTAGTTATATATAAGCCTTTACACTCAATAGTTTCATTTAGTTCCATCCTATAAATATCATCATTCATACTAAATACCGTCAATAAAAGGTTTAAAAGGGTTTGAATCTTTATCAAAAATTAAATCTTCAGTAATTCCGAATCTATTTTTTGAGATATGACTAGCAACAGGGTAACAAGTAATGATTCTTGTACCGTCACTAATGGCTTTTTTCTTTTCTCCTTCTCCTCCTTTTAAGAATTTTTGAAGTTTGATGAATGCGACCATGTCAACGTTATCTGTCCAATGTTGTTGTGATTTTTTATGCATCCTTACAGTGTATCGAGTATAAGCATCCGAGTCTGGTAGTTCTATTAATTCGCTATCGGCATGAGCAATAGCAATTACATTCATTTTTTTTGACTGCATTAACATATCTAAGTAATTTCTTATCTTAAAGTGCACCTCTGCTGCTGCTGATTGGCCGGCACCATACCCGCCCATTGCTGTGTTTATTGACTTTGCTTTTGAATCACTCTTAACAATCTCATTCTCAATCATGGATTGCAGTTGAGTAATAGAGTCAATGACTAAGGTTTTAAAATTATGCTCTTGAGTGCCCAATGCTTCAATTTGATCTAGAACATCATTTGAACTAGTACATAAATTAAACATAGATACATCACTTCTACCTCTTAAAGACTTTGTTCCATCCTCCGTCCTAATAAAAACAGGATTTGGGAAACTTGCAGCTAAGGTGGTCTTGCCAATACCTCCATCACCTACAAGCGTACATATTACAGGATTTT
>JAHZJR010000106.1 GCA_022600805.1 Pseudomonadota bacterium | reverse complement strand
CTGCTGAAGTTTTTATCATTGTAGTTGTTCCAGAACTGTCTATACGCATTCTTTCTGTGTTAGTTCCATTAGAAGGCGCTGTACTAAATACTAAATTACCATCTCCATTAAAACTTGTTGATGTTCCTACAACAGATGCTCTAATTCCACTTGCACTTGTAGAACTGTCATTTGATATAAAGTTTAAACTTCCCCAATCTGTACCATTAACAGCAGTTGTAGTATTTTCTAAATTTAAAACACCCCCACCAGAAGCAGTTGGTGCTTTAATGGTTACGTTTCCAGAACTATCTATACGCATTCTTTCTCCCCAAGTGCCAGCATTTCTTGTTAAAAAAGCTAAATCTGCTGAACTTGCATTAGAGGGTTGTATAGCTTCAATAGCAGCACCTCCAGTTGTTGAACCTGACCAACCAGTAACATCAAATCTAATACCAACCGTTTCATTGTTTGTATTATCTGTATTTTTTCTTGATAATATTAAATCTGCTACTGGAGTTATAGAACTATAAGTAGAAGAATCTGTTTTTAGTACAGATACGTTTCCAGAAGTGTCTATAAGAAACGGATATGTATTTGCTTCAGTATTATAAACAAATAAAGAACCACTATTAAAAGCATCATTAACTCCTATTCTCCATTCTCTTGTTGGAGATTTTAAAAATAATCTTGATGAACTTGTTCCACTTGATGTTTCAACCTTTAATATTGCGTCTGCTGAATTTGTAACAGAAACGACACCAGAACTGTCTATACGCATTCTATATGCTGATGCAGTATAATCATAAAAATCTAAAGACCCTGCAAGTCCAGTTGCCATTGTCCATTTATGACCACCTGTACCTGTTGATGCTAATATATACCTACTACTTGTAGAAGATGCTAATTCAATATTAGTTCCATCTGTTGTAGTTGCAGAAGTTAAACCCATTAAGAGATTCCCAGAACTGTCTATCACCATTCTTGGTGTTGTAGGATTTCCTGTTGCAGTAGTGCTGCTTAAAAATTCAAGATTTCCTGCTGCTGAATAGTTATTATGTATCATCCAAGACCTTGAATTTGTAGGGTCACTTGGAGAACTTCTAACTTTGAAAGACAAACCAGAAGCATCGTTATTAGTAGAAGTAATACTTAAATTTCCAATATTTGCATTTACTAGACTTTCAATACTAACATTTCCTGCAAAAGTTGCATCTCCTGAAATATCTGCTGAATCTGCATTTATAGCTCCTGTTATATCAACACCTGTACTTATAGTACTTAATTTTTGGTTTCCTCCGTGATATAATCTAACATAGTTATTTACATCGGCTGCAATAGCTGTCTTTGCAGAAGTACCTAAATTAAAAAATGTTGAAGATAATCTTATATGACTATCTGATATAATAGCTTCGCCTTGACCTGCTTGAGCAGCAGAATCGTAATAAATTTGAAAATCATTTGAATCTCCTAATCTTATTCTTTTATCGTCTGGAAAATTTAAGTTTCCTGCTATAACAGTATCTCCTGTCGTAGCATTTACTGTAAACTTATCTGTGTTTACTGCAAAGTCTCCTATAACCAAAGCTCCTAGCGTAGTACTTAAAGAACCTGTAACTGTTAAAGCCGTTCCGCTTTCTGAAACTATAGAGTCAGTTAAAGTAGTAGCTGTATTCCAAACAGGTAAGTTTCCTGGAGTTCCTTGTCCGTCTATTTGAGTATGATCTAATTTCGACCAAATATTATCTGCACCTGCTATAACCCAGTCTCCTATAGCCCAATTTGCATTTCCGTTTAAACTAGTTGTACCCCCTACACTTACAACGTAATAGTGACCTTGTACTAAAAAAGGACTAGCGTCAATAGTATAAGCCTCTCCGCTTAACATTATATCTGCATCTAAAGTTAAAGAAGTATTACTGTCTACGTTTGTAACTAAAGCACTTTGTCCGTCAACTTGATTTATTACTTTGTCTCCAACGCTAACTGTAGTTAAGAAATTTTGACTAGAGTCAATTAACTTATCTGCACTTTGTCCTGTTGTCGTTCCTGAATCTACTTCGCCTCCTCCACTAGTTAAAGTTGGAGTGTTAGTTGCAGCATCCCACGTTCCCTGGAATTGAAGACCATTTGCTATGCCGTTTATTTGTGACTGTAATTTTCCAATACCTTCTAGAATTGAATCTGAAGCCTGTACTGTAGAGGCAGCAGGAGTTGGTAGTCCTGTTAATACTTTTCCTGTAACTGCTGAGTTTGTTAAAGTAACTGCTCCTGATATATTTGACGTACCGTCTACGCTACTTAAAGTACCTGTAGCTTCTCCGCTTATAGAAAGGTCTCTTGCAGTTTGCCACGCTGTAGCTGTATCTGCATTTCCTGTTAGGTCTCCTGTAACGTTTCCTTGTAAGTCTCTATGTACTGTAGAAGGTAAACTAAATGTAGTAGTTTGACCACTTACTGCAGTTATAACTTGATTAGTTGTTCCTTGTAAAGTTAAAGTTTGAGTGTTTAGGTTTACGTCTCCTGTTCCTGTGTCTCCTGCTATATCTAAGTCTGAAGCTGCGTCTAGTACATCCACGTAAGCTGTTGTCGCTACTTTTGTAGAATTATCTCCTGCAGTTTGTGTTATTGCTGTAGAACCGTCTGGTAAATCAACACCTGCTGAATCTAACGCTATTGTTAAAGACTGTCCTGAAGCTGTTGTAGTTATTTCGTTACTTGTTCCTTGTATAGAAAATACTTGAGTATTTAAGTTAACAGCACTGCTAACAGACCCATCACTAAAATCAAGATCACTAGCCGCATCTAAAGTGTCTACATAAGCAGTAGTAGCAACCTTAGTTGAGTTGTCTCCTGCAGACTGAGTTACTGCAGTAGTTCCACTATTTATAGTTCCTGCTAAAGCTCCTTGAAATTCAGTTGCAAAAAAAGTTCCGCTAATTGTTACATCATTAGGAAGTCCTATTTGTAATTGTTGACCACTTGCAGAAGTTTCAATTTCATTACTAGTTCCAACTATAGCAAAAACCTGAGAGTCTAAGTCAACTGCTCCTGGATTTGTTCCGTCTGAAAAGTCTAAGTCCTGACTAGTTACGTGAGTGTCTACATAATCCTTAACTGCAGCCGAAGTAGGTAGGGAAGTGTCATTATCGTTATTAGATATGCCGTCTGCCTCATTAACAAGTTTATTGATAGTCACAGCATAAGCAGTTGCTTTGAAGTTAGAAAACTCTAACGTACCTGTAGACTTGAGGTCTCCGCCTGTGTTTAGAAATACACCTGAATTATTCCCTAACCCATCCGACAGTTCTTTTAATACCGCAGTTAATACATCGTTGTCTGCAGTTTTAATTAAACTTTTAT
>JAHZJR010000056.1 GCA_022600805.1 Pseudomonadota bacterium | reverse complement strand
TCAAAATAAGTTTGCAATTCTTCAGGCTGATGGCGGCGATAAAAACCATCTGTATAGCCTCGATTCGCCAGATTTTCCAACACCCCAAACGCCTCAGGATTAAACGCTCGTCCAGCCATAGCGTCATCAATTGCTTGTCGATAAACTTGCGCAGTGCGCGCTGCATAGTAGTGTGATTTGGTTCTGCCTTCAATTTTTAAAGAATCAATACCCATTTTGGTTAAAGTGTGCACGTGTTCAATAGCGCGTAAATCTTTTGAGTTCATGATGTAGGTGCCGTGTTCATCTTCATAGGCGGGCATTTGCTCTCCTGGGCGACCTTGATCTTCCAGCAAGGCTACTTGATCAGCAGGCGCTTTGATTTCAACTGCTTTAATGTCACCTTCAAGGGTTTCTTCCGCTTCTTTGACGTCATACTTCCATCTGCAAGAATTGGTACATGAACCTTGATTAGGATCCCGGTGGTTAAAATAGCCTGAGAGTAAGCAGCGCCCAGAATAGGCAATACATAGAGCACCATGCACAAACACCTCTAGTTCAATATCAGGACACTCTTGGCGTATTTCTTGAATTTCATCGAGTGACAATTCACGCGAAAGAATAATACGATTAATACCTGCATTATGCCAAAATTTAACCGTCGCATAATTAATAGCATTAGCCTGTACAGAAAGATGAATAACCTGCTCGGGGAATTTCTCCTTCACCATCATAATCAGCCCTGGATCTGCCATAATTAACGCATCAGGTTTAAGATCAATCACCGGCTCAATATCTTGCATGTAAGTTTTGATTTTGCTATTGTGAGGGATGATATTAGAAGCAACAAAGAACTTCTTGCTGGCCTCATGAGCTTCGCTAATACCTTGTTTTAAGGTGTCAAAATCAAAGGAATTATTACGCACTCTGAGCGAGTATCTGGGTTGTCCTGCATACACTGCATCTGCACCATAGGCATACGCATAACGCATATGTTTTAGCGAGCCGGCAGGGGAGAGTAGTTCAGGTCTGTTCATGTTGATTGGGTTGTTATTGAGTTGAATAAAGCGGGTGTTAATCTTTAGGTAGGATTGATATTATACGGATATTGACCCTATTATTAATAGGGTTTGTTGCAATGCGCATAACCCTTTTGAAAAATAAACCTTTACGGTAAAATAGCTTGATTTGATTAATAGCGTTTTTATGTTTACAGTTTGCGCCTTGTATCAGTTTGTTCGTTTGGACGACTTTGAGGATTTTAGTAAGCCTTTACGAGAGTTGATGGCCAAGTTAGAAATCAAAGGGACTATTTTGCTTGCTTTAGAGGGTTTGAATGGCACCGTTTCAGGGCGTCAAGAGGCTATTGACCAATTGCTTGATTTTTTAGACAGAGACGGGCGCTTTAATCAATTAGAAATTAAATTTTCTCAAAGTCAAGAACTGCCTTTTAAGCGCCTTAAAGTAAAACTTAAAAAAGAAATTGTGACATTGGGCGTTGCAGGTATTGATCCAAAAGAGTCTGTAGGTACGTACGTTGCTCCACAAGATTGGAATGCACTCATTAGCGATCCTGATGTAGTATTAATTGACACGAGAAATAATTACGAATATGAAATTGGCACCTTTAAAGGTGCTATTAATCCCGTTACTGAAACTTTTAGAGAGTTCCCAGAATACACCAAAAACAACTTAGAACAATATCGAGATAAAAAAGTCGCCATGTTTTGTACCGGTGGTATTCGCTGTGAAAAATCAACGGCTTATTTAAAAACTCAAGGCTTTGATACGGTCTATCATTTGCAGGGCGGTATTCTTAAGTACCTTGAGCAAATACCACAGGAAGATAGTTTGTGGGAGGGCGAGTGTTTTGTATTTGATGATCGTGTAGCAGTCAAACATAATCTTGAGCAAGGTCAGTATGACCAATGCCATGCTTGCCGATATCCAATTACTGAGCAAGATAAGCTGCATGACCATTACGAGAAAGGCGTATCTTGTTCGAGATGTTACGGTACTAAAAATGAAGATCAGGTTAATCGCTATCGAGAAAGGGAAAAACAAATTCAACTAGCTAAAGCCAGAGGTGAAGATCATATTGGTGATAATGCTAGTCAAGTTATTGCCAACAAGGCCAAGAAAAAAGCGCTAAAACAACAACAAAAAAATAACCATGTTTAATCGGCAAGATATTCCAAAACTCAAACAAGATTTAATGATTGAGTCAAACCTGCTTGGCCATGCACTAAATTTAAAAACCCGTTGGGGGGTGTTTAGTCCCAGAGCGATTGACGATGGCACTATTTTATTTATGCAGTATCTTGATATAGCTAAGGATGACAAGTGCCTAGATTTAGGCTGTGGTTATGGCCCAATTGGCTTGTCGGTTGCCAAGTCTTGCCCGCAGGGTGAAGTGCATATGGTGGATAAAGATTTTGTAGCGGTAGAGTTGTCAAATACCAATGCCAAACTAAATCATATTAATAATGCTGAGGCGTATTTATCGGATGCTTTTTCAGCGGTTGGCAAGCAAAATTATTTTGACCAAGTATTATCAAACGTGCCTGCAAAAGTTGGCAGAGAACAGTTGAGTATTATTTTGTATGATGCTTATGATGCGCTAAAGCCAGGTGGTACAATCACTTTTGTCACTATTAATGGCTTGCGACATTTTATTAAAGATAATTTTAAATCCGTCTTTGGTAATTATAAAAAACTAAAGCAAGGGCAAAAATACACCATTGCTCAAGCAGTTAAACAATAAAAAATTACATAAAAAATAATATACGAGTAAAATACTCGGATATTAAAAAAATTAAAATAAAAACATAGGAGTGAATAATGGATGTAATGCAAAGAATTCAAGCACAGGTAGATAGCGCCCCAATCGTACTTTATATGAAAGGTACACCTCAGTTTCCACAATGTGGTTTTTCAGCAACAGCGGCGCAAACGCTAGCTTCTACGGGTGTTGAATTTGCTTATGTGAATATTTTTGAAGATCAAGAAGTCATGCAAAACTTACCAGCTTTTCAAGACTGGCCAACGTTTCCACAAATCTACTTCAATTCTGAATTAGTTGGTGGTGGTGATATTATTGTTGAAATGGCACAAATGGACACACTAAAAGCTGCCATGGAAGAGGCAACTGCCAAGTTTAACGATAAATAAACGTTAAATTATAGCTATAGGTTTTTTAACTTATGGCCGTTTTCTTGAAGCCAGCGTTTGCTGGCTTTATAGTTTGGTAGCATCTGCGCCACAAAACCCCAAAAATCTTTTGAATGGTTCTTATGCTTGATATGCGCCAGTTCATGCACAATAACGTAGTCAATCACGCTCATTGGTGCCTGAATTAGTAAATAGTTAAGGTTGATATTATTTACGCCACTACAAGAGCCCCAAAGCGTTTTTTGAGATTTAAGCCTTACTTGCTTATAAAGTAGTTGATGCTCTTTGGCGTAGTAGTCAAGCCTAGGCAGGGCAATTTCTCTAAATTTAGCCTTATACCAATCTAAAAATATCTCCTTACTGGCAGTGCTTGATTCAAAACTCACGCCATCAAAACTTAGCTTAGCATTTTGCTCAAGGCTAATGTTTAGCGGGTAAACATTACCCAAATACAAAAAATCTTCATCTTGTTTATACTCAGGTTTGGCTAGTTTTTTATTTGAGCAAGCGTGTATTTTTGAATCAATCCAGGCAGATTTTTTATCAATAAATTGCTCTATTTTTTTAATAGATAATCGATTCGGCGCACGCACAATAAGTTCAGCATTGTTATTAATCTGCAAGCTTAGGGTTTTGCGTTTTGAGCGAATCAGTTGATAATCCATAACGACATTTAACCTTATAAAAAACAACAAACAGCTTCATTTGCATGATTTATTTGTTACCATTGTGGTTATTCATGACAAAGTATAAAAACAGTGGAAATAATATTCTATAGCGCTAAGCGTTACGACAACGAATACTTTAATTTATCAAACGAAAAATACCAGCAGAAACTTCGCTTTGTTGAAGACAGACTAACGCCAGAAACGGTTGATTTAATCAAACAAGAATCTGTAGTTTGTGCGTTCGTTAACGATGTGCTTGATCAAGAAGTTTTATCTTTGCTAGCTCAGCGCGGTGTTAAATTAGTCGCTTTGCGCTGTGCAGGGTTTGACAACGTGGATCTTAACGCTGCCAAAAAATACAACATTAAAGTTATTAGAGTGGGCTCATATTCGCCCAATTCAGTAGCAGAGCATGCCTTGTGTTTAATGCTTGCTTTAAATAGAAAAGTATACGAATCTTACAATCGAGTAAAAGATGGCAATTTTTCTATCGATGGATTACTCGGGTTTGATTTTTCTGGAAAAACAATAGGCATTATTGGTACTGGCAAAATCGGGCTAATTTTATCGCGCATTACTCAGGCCATGGGTATGAGGGTCATCGCTTATGATTTGGTTAAAAACCCTGAATGTGAAAAACTTGGTGTGGAATATGTAGATATAGACACCGTTTTCGCACAATCAGATGTTATCTCACTGCACTGCTCATTAAACAAAAGCACCAAGCACTTTATTGATGCTTCGGCACTAAATAAAATGAAAGGTTCCGTCATGCTTATTAACACCAGCAGAGGTGCGGTGATTGACACTTGCGCCGCTGTTGAAGCACTTAAATCTAAAAAAATTGGATATTTAGGCATGGATGTTTATGAAAATGAACAAGGTCTATTTTTTGAAGACCTTTCTTGTCAAACCATTGAAGACAGTGTTTTTAACAGCTTGCTCAGCTTCCCTAATGTGTTAATCACCTCTCATCAAGGATTTTTTACCAAAAACGCACTAGAAAACATCGCTAACACCACACTTGAAAATATCCAAAAATTTGAGCAGGGTGTTGATTTATCTGACGAAGAATTACAATGATAAAAGTATTTATCAAGTAGTTCAGTTGAAAATTCTGAACTAACTATCAATGATTAGCTGTTTCCTAAATATGGAAAAATTGCATTTTTACAATAGAATTAATATCCTGAGAGTAAACGGGCCATATTGCCAATGTTTTTGATTAAAATTCCTTTTTATTGATAAATAGTAGGGGTGATCATGAGTTTAACGGTATATCTTTCTGGTGAAATACATACAGACTGGAGGCAACGCCTAAAAGAGGGGTGTGAAGCGCATAATTTAGCCATTACTTTTACCTCCGCTGTCACAGATCATGAGGCTAGTGATGCTGCAGGCGATGTTCTTGGTGCAGAAAGTGTAGGATTTTGGCGCGATCATAAGTCGGCCAAGGTTAATGCAATACGCACCAAGACTTTGATTGAAAACTGTGATGTGGCTATCGTACGTTTTGGAGATAAGTACAAACAATGGAATGCCGCTTTTGATGCTGGGTATTGCGCTGCGCTGGGTACGCCGTACATAACACTTCATAATGAAGACATCATTCACCCACTTAAAGAGGTTGACGGATCAGCCATGGCGTGGGCCACCACACCAGAACAGGTGATTGAAATTTTAAAATATACGCTAACTAAAGAATAATTCTAATTGCTAATAATTAGGGCAAGAGTGAAAGGATAGGTATGGAAACATACAAAGGATCTTGTCATTGTAAGGCGATAACTTTTTCATTTGATTACGGCGTGATTGAAAGCGGCTTAAGGTGCAATTGTTCAATCTGTCGCAGAAAGGGCGCGCTAATGTCAGCATTTACACTTACACCTAATGAAATAAATATTGAGTCAGAAGATGACAAATTAAGCTTGTACCAATTCGATACCAATATAGCAAAACACTATTTTTGTAATTCATGTGGCATATACCCATTTCACGAAACTATGAGAAAGCCAGGGCATTACCGTGTAAATCTAGGCTGTCTTGATGATGTTGATACAAATGCAATTAAAGTAGAAATATTTGACGGCAAAAGCCTTTAATTAAAAGCATCTAACAAAAAAGATTATCTGATGACTCGTTCAGAATCATTATTTAACTCAAAAAAATAGCCTATTATGAAAATTTGTGAAATTTTCTAATACCATTGCCTTTGGCGATCTACACCTACCTTATAAAGGCTAAAAATCCTAAAAACACCTGTTTAAGCAACTAAATTACCTATTTTTGACTTGTTTTTATATGGACAAAGCCTTCATTAAAGCAATAAACACTTGATTGTAATTATTTCCAAAATTTTTAAAAAAAATCTAGCAGATTATTAATATTTTTTTGTGTTGATAAGTTGTATTTTGTGTAATACTTTGATGCCAATATTGGGATATGGGTACAATAATGGGTAGTAATAAATAGTTCATTTTGAAAATAAATATGTATGTCGGTAATAATTGAAAAAATAGAAGCAAGGGAAGCTAAACACTTAATACATAATCTGGATGAGTATCTAAAGACACTATATCCTCCCGACAGTAATCATCTAGATTCTATTGAAACACTAAGTGCTCCAAATGTTCGCTTTTATGGTGCTCGAGAAAACAATGAGATAATCGCTATCGGTTCAGTAAAACTGTTTGATGATTACGGTGAAATTAAAAGAATTTATGTGCCAATCGCCCATCGAGGTAAGCAGTTAGCTCAAAATATAATGATTGTGTTGGAAAACGAATTGATTGCTAACGGTATTTACATATCACGGTTAGAAACCGGCTTTAAATCAAAAGATGCGATTGGTTTATACTTGAAATTGGGTTATATAGAAAGAAGCAGATTTGGATCTTACAAGGCTGATCCTCTAAACACCTTTATGGAGAAAAAGCTTGATATAAAAAAGTTAACAAATTGCTGCACTTGGAAAAATTACTCGCTGCGCTCCCAATTTTCTGGTGAACAGGGCGTTAATCAACCCAAGCTCTAGCATTTTCAAACATTCTCATCCATGGGCTGCGCTCATCCCAATCTTTAGGGTGGTGTGAGTTTTGTACTGCTCTGAATACGCGCTCAGGATGTGGCATCATAATGGTAACACGCCCTGAATCATTGGTAACACCAGCAGTGGCTTGCTCTGACCCGTTTGGATTGTGCGGGTAGGCTTGCGTGGTTGTACCGCTGTGATCAACATATTGTAGGGCGATGTTGTTTGTAGAACCGCTACCAAAACTTGCTCGGCCTTCGCCGTGTGCAATGGCAATTGGCATGGTTGAACCGGCCATATCTTTTAAGAAGATAGAGTTTGATTCGCCAATTTTAACGCTTGAGAAACGCGCTTCAAATTGCTCTGATACATTGCGATTAAAACTTGGCCAGTTTTGCGAACCTGGGATAATTTCAGTCAGGTTTGAGATCATCTGACAACCATTACAAACACCTAAAGCAAAGCTATCTTCACGGTTAAAAAAGGCTTCAAACTCATCTTTAGCGCGTGCATTGTAAAGGATTGAACTTGCCCAACCTCTGCCGGCGCCAAGTACGTCACCGTATGAGAATCCGCCACAAGCCACTAAGCCTTTAAATTCATCCAAAGATAATCTGCCTGAAAGGATGTCGCTCATGTGTACGTCAATTGCATCAAACTGTGCTTTATCAAACGCTACACCCATTTCTACTTGGCCGTTGACACCTTGCTCTCTAAGGATGGCAATTTTTGGCTTAACATTGGTTTTGATGTAAGGACTAACGATAGACTGATTAAGATCAAAACTTAGGTCTGTTTTAATGCCGTCTGTTGATTGGCTCACTGCATCAAATTCTTGCTGGGCACACTCAGGGTTGTCTCTAAGTTTGGCAATCTCGTAAGAGGTGGTTGACCAAAGCGTTTGCAAAGCAGCACGAGGCTGGCTGTAAATGGTTTGGCCATTGTTGATGATTTCAATAGTGTCTGAGTTATTAAGCGTTGCAATTGATTGTGTGCAAGACTCAAGACCTACTGCTTTTAAAGCATCAGCAACGGCGTTTTTGTTCTCAGATTTAACCTGAACAACACAGCCAAGCTCTTCGTTAAACAGACTTTCAATACTAGTGTCTGTGTTGATGGTGAGGCCCGTGTGTGAGGCAAACGCCATTTCTAATAAAGTAGTAATAACACCGCCATCACTACGATCGTGATAAGCGCTAATTAGGCCGTCTTTATTAAGTTGGTTAATGGTGGTGAAGAATGATTTAAACACGGCGCTGTCGTCAAGATTTGGTGCAATATCGCCAACTTGATTGTACACTTGCGCTAAACACGAACCACCCATACGATTTTGGCCAAAGCCTATGTCGATTAGTAGCAGTTCAGAATCTGAATCTGTTTCTAATAAAGGCGTTTTTTGTAATCTAACATCTGGCGTTTTTGAAAAGGCTGTAATGATTAATGACAAAGGTGAAGTAACTGATTTGTCTTCTGTGTTTTCCTGCCAAGAGCTTTTCATGCTCATCGAGTCTTTACCCACTGGTACAGTTAAGCCAAGCTCAGGGCATAAATCCATACCTACGGCTTTAACAGCTTCAAATAGTTTAGCATCTTCGCCTTTGTGGCCGGAGGCACTCATCCAGTTAGCACTTAGGCTAATGTCATGAATATCTTTTACGTAACCACCTAGCATGTTGGTTAAAGATTCACCAATGGTCATACGTGCGGCTGAATTTGCATCACACAAAGCCAGTGGTGTGCGCTCACCCAAAGACATAATCTCGCCTTTAAAGCCAACATAATCAGAAATAGAAATAGCACAATCAGCTACAGGCACTTGCCACGGACCCACAAATTGATCACGCGCCACCATGCCAGTAATGCTTCGATCACCAATGGTGATTAGGAAGTTTTTGCTGGCAACGGTAGGTAATTGCAGAATTCTACTGATGGCATCATCAAGATTAATGTTGCTGGTATCTAGTGGGTTTAGCTCAATATTTTGCGTTATTGCTTCAATGTTGGTTTTAGGCGGGTTGCCTAATAACACAGACATTGGCATATCAATTGGCGTGTCTTCGAACAGTTCATCGCTTAATACTAGCTCTTGTTCTTTGGTTGAATCACCCAGTACGGCAAATGGCGCACGCTCGCGCTCACAGATTTTTTTGAATAAATCTAAGCTTGATGGGGCAATGGCTAGAACATAACGCTCTTGAGATTCATTACACCAGATTTCAAGTGGCGACATTTGGTTGTCATCGTTTGGAATGTTTCTTAGTTCAAATCGACCACCACGCCCTGAATCGTTTACTAATTCAGGCAGGCCGTTTGACAGGCCACCTGCGCCGATGTCATGAATAGAGATAATAGGATTACCATCTCCTAAGTTGGCACAGCGATCAATGACTTCTTGTGCGCGTCTTTCCATCTCAGGATTGGCACGCTGAACCGAGGCAAAATCTAGGTCTTCGCTTTGCTCGCCACTCTTGATACTAGAAGCAGCGCCACCGCCTAAACCAATAAGCATGGCAGGGCCACCTAGGACAATAATTTTACTACCAACAGGGATTTCACCTTTTTGAATGTGTTGCTCTTGAATGTGTCCTAAGCCACCAGCCAGCATGATCGGCTTGTGGTAACCACGGACATCGCCATCAGGCATTTGTTGTTCATAGCTGCGGAAATAGCCTAACGTATTTGGACGGCCAAATTCGTTGTTAAACGCTGCTGCACCAATTGGGCCTTCAAGCATAATGTCAAGTGCTGAGACGATTTGCGAAGGTTTGCCGTGGTCTTTTTCCCAAGGCTGAGTGGCGTTATTAATTTTTAAGTTAGAAACACTAAAGCCACATAAACCAACTTTAGGTTTAGAGCCTTGTCCTGTTGCGCCCTCGTCTCGAATCTCACCACCCGAGCCTGTTGCTGCACCTGGGTGTGGGGCAATGGCAGTAGGGTGGTTGTGCGTTTCTACTTTCATTAAGATGGCGCGGTGTTCTTTTGAGCTGACGTATTTGCCGTTTTCATCTGCATAAAAGCGCTCGCCTTCATAACCTGCCATAACCGCTGAGTTATCTGAATAAACACTCAGTAAACCTTCAGGGTGTTTGTGATAGGTGTTTCGAATCATAGCAAACAGGCTCTTAGCTTGTTCTACATCGTCAATTTTCCAATCAGCGTTAAAGATTTTATGGCGACAATGTTCAGAGTTTGCTTGTGCAAACATCATTAATTCAATGTCGGTTGGGTTGCGTTCAAGCTTGGTAAAACTGTCTACTAGGTAATCAATTTCACCGGCTGATAATGCTAAGCCTAATTCAGTATTTGCTGTTTCAAGTGAGGTTTTCCCTTGAGAAAGAATGTCGATACTGGTAAATGGCTGCGGCTCAAAATTATCAAAAATAGTATGCGCATTTTCAATTGAATCAAGTAGTGATTCTGTCATCTTATCCATTAAGCAATTGAGTACAGCTTCTGTATTGCTGATTTCATGGTTTAGATGATAAATAATGCCGCGCTCTACGCGATTAATTTGGTTGATATCACACAGGTGAGCGATATCTGTTGCCTTAGAAGACCAAGGTGAAATTGTGCCTAATCTTGGTATAACAATAATACTTTGCGCATCAGAAGTGGCGTTCAAAGCATTGGTGTAATTTAAAAGATGTTCTAAATGCTGAGCTTGCTCATTAGATAAATCAGAATTTAAATCTGCAAAATGAATGAATTCTGCACTTAATAGCGCTAAACCAGATTGTGCTTGAGATAGCTTTTTGTTTAATGCTTCTTGTCTAAATGCACCTAATGCACTAATACCTTGGTGGATGTGAATCATAGTTGTGCCATAACCTCGTCAGAAATATCAGCGTTGTGATAAACCTCTTGTGTGTCGTCTAAATCTTCTAAGCGATCAATTAATTTCATAAATTTTTCAGCATCTTGCAGGTTAAGCTCTACCCGTGTTGAAGGCTCCATGGTTACTTGTGAATGTGTAGATTCAAGACCCGCATCAGTCAGCGCATCTTTAACCGTGAAGAATTCTTCAGGGGTGGTGATCACATCAATTGAGCCATCTTCATTGGTAACGACATCTTCAGCGCCACTATCTAGTGCCACTTCCATAATTTGATCTTCATCGCCAGATTCAAAACTGATAAAACCTTGCTTGGTGAATAAATAATTAACTGAGCCATCAGTGCCTAAGTTGCCACCATGTTTTGAAAAAGCATGACGCACGTCAGCAACCGTACGATTGCGATTGTCAGTGAGTGTGTCTACCATGATAGCAGTACCACCAAGACCATAACCTTCATAGCGCACTTCATCATAGTTTTCACCTTCTAAATCACCCGAGCCACGTTTAACTGCATTTTCAATGGTATCACGCTTCATGTTGGCAGCTAGTGCCTTATCAATCACCATTCTAAGACCTGGGTTATTTTCAACTACGCCACCACCTGCTTTAGCGGCGATAACGATTTCCTTAATAAGCTTGGTAAAGATTTTTCCACGTTTGGCATCCTGTGCGCCTTTACGGTGTTGAATGTTGTGCCATTTACTATGTCCAGCCATGAAGTTGTCTCCAGTTTTTAAGTTTGTTAAATTTTACCTTATGCGGTAAAGTCGAGTAATTTTTGTATTGAGTTTTGCGCTTGCTGATTAACTGAAGCGTCAATTTTTATCTCATTATTACCTGTTTTTAGTGTGTTTAGGCAGTTCTCTAAATTGTTCATTGCCATCCATTCGCAGTGTGCACAAGATTCACAATCTGCACCAACGCCAGCGGTTGGTGCTTCAATTAATGTTTTATTAGGGGCAACTTCACGCATCTTATGAAAAATACCATTATCAGTGGCCACAATAAAGACTTGTTCATCTCGATCTTTAACAGCATTAATAAGTGCAGTAGTTGAGCCAACAACATCAGCCAAATCTACCACAGATTGCGGTGATTCTGGATGTACTAAAATAGCGGCGTCTGGATGGTGTGCTTTCAAATTTGCTAAAGCATCAGCCCTGAAGCGCTCATGAACCACGCAAGAACCTTGCCAAAGCAGCATGTCAGCACCTGTTTCTTGTTGAACATAATTGCCTAAGTGTTTGTCGGGCGCCCAAAGGATTTTTTTCCCTTGGTTTTTTAAATGCTCAACAACCTTAAGTGCACTGCCTGAAGTGACCACCCAATCAGCACGTGCCTTAACTTCGGCGCTAGTATTGGCATAGACCACGACAGTTCGCTCAGGATGTTGATCGCAGAATTTTGAAAATTCATCAATTGGGCAGTCTTCATCTAAAGAGCATGTGGCTTCTGTGTCTAGCACTAACACGGTTTTTTCAGGAGAAAGGATTTTGGCCGTTTCACCCATAAATTTAACACCAGCCACGACAATGATATCAGCATCGGAATTTTGACCAAAGCGCGCCATTTCTAAGGAGTCAGAAACAATGCCGCCCGTTGCCTCAGCCAGTGTTTGTAATTCAGAACTGACATAATAATGCGCTACCAAAACAGCATTATTAGCGGTTAACTCAGCCTTAATTTGATCAATAATACTACTCACAAAAATTTAGTCTTTTTTCGGTAAATTCACTTGTACGCTAAGTTCACGGAGCACTTTTCTTGGTACTTCAGCAGGTGCGTCAGTTAACAAGCAAGCGGCAGTTTGTGTTTTAGGGAAAGCAATAACATCACGAATCGAATCAGAGCCTGTCATAATCATAACTAAGCGATCAAGGCCAAACGCCATGCCGCCATGAGGTGGGCAGCCGTATTCTAACGCGTTTAATAAAAAGCCAAATTTATCTTGTGCTTCTTCATCAGAAATGCCTAGTAGTTTTAAAACAGTTTGCTGCATTTCTACTTGATGGATTCGAATTGAACCGCCACCTACTTCTGATCCATTAATGACTAAATCGTAAGCTCTTGATAGGGCAGTTGGCGCAGTTTTTTCTAAGGTACTAGCATCAACACTTGGTGCGGTAAATGGATGATGAATAGCGCTTAATGAGCCGTCATCGTTTTGATCAAACATCGGGAAGTCAATTACCCAAATTGGTGCCCATTGTTTATCAAATAGATCTAGATCTTTGGCTAATTGTTCACGTAAATTGCCCAAAGCTTCATTAACAATTTTGGTTTTATCAGCGCCAAAGAAAATAATATCGCCTGCTTGTGCACCAGTCATCTCAATAACTTTAGTAGTAACATCGTCGCCTAAGAATTTTAAAATTGGAGAGGCTGGGCCATCTTCGTTGAGTTTGATATATGCCAAGCCTTTGGCACCGTAAATGCTAACGTATTTAGTATATTTATCAATTTGCTTACGACTAATAGAAGCACCACCTGGTACTCGTAGTGCCGCAACACGAGAATCTTCGCTGCTAGCAGGACCAGAAAATACTTTAAAGTCAACACCTTGCATGAGCTCATCCATGTCTGTCATTTGCATAGGGATACGCATATCAGGGCGATCAACACCGTATAAATGCATGGCATCAGCATAGGTAATTTGCGGGAAATTGTCGCCTAAGTCAATATCAATAGCGTGTTTAAACATGCCACGAGTCATTTCTTCCATCATGTTCATAATTTCAACTTCATCCATAAATGAAGTTTCAATATCAAGCTGAGTAAACTCAGGCTGGCGATCAGCACGTAAGTCTTCATCTCTAAAACACTTGACAATTTGATAGTAGCGCTCAAAACCCGACATCATTAAGAGTTGTTTGAATAACTGTGGTGATTGAGGTAGGGCAAAAAACTCACCTGGGTGGGTTCGTGAAGGCACTAAGTAGTCACGCGCACCTTCTGGTGTTGCTTTGGTTAAAAATGGTGTTTCAATGTCTAAAAAATCATTGTTATCCATAAACTCACGCATAAAGTGCGTGACTTTAGAGCGAAGTCTCATGCGCTTTTGCATGGCGTCGTTGCGTAAATCTAGGTAGCGATATTTAAGGCGTACTTCTTCTGAAGTATCAGTCGCATCAATTTGAAAAGGCACAGGCTTAGAAGTGTTAAGAATTTCAATCCGATCTGCAACAATTTCGATATCGCCAGATGCTAATTTTGGATTGGCCAAGCCTTCGTCACGAGCAATAACTGTGCCAGAGATTTTAAGCACAAATTCATTGCGAATACCCTCAGCAACAGAAAAATCATCATTATCAGGGTTGATAACAACTTGAGCAATGCCGCGCTTATCGCGCATATCCAAGAAGATAACACCACCATGATCACGACGACGATTGACCCAGCCGCACACTTCAACAGTTTGATCAATATTTTCTTTGTTTAATTCACCACAGTAGTTCGTTCTCATAGTTTTTGTCCTTTATAAATCGATTTGATTATTTGCTGGGCTCTACCACACCAGTAGAGATGATAAGTTTAAATGCTTCATCCACACTCATATCTAGCTCAATCACATCACTTTTTGGTAGCATAATGAAAAAGCCAGAGGTGGGGTTAGGGGTGGTTGGTACGTAGATATTGATCATTTCTTGGCCTATTTTTTCTGCGATCTCACCTTGATATTGCCCTGTTTGAAAGGCAATTGTCCATAGACCTTTGCGTGGATATTCCACCAATAATGCTTTTTTGAAGCTATTGCCAGAAGGGCTGAGTACAGTATCGGAAAGCTGCTTTAACGCTTTATAGATACCTCGAAAACCAGGAATTTTGTTGAGTATTTTTTCCCAAACTTCGACCAGCTTGCGTCCAATAAAATTACTCACTAGAGCGCCAGTCAATATGATAATTAAAACAACCCAAATAATACCTGAGCCAGGAATGCTGCTATCAAGGTTAAATAAGGCTTCGGGTAAATACTCAGGCGGCACAATATCGTTAACAAGCTCTAAAAAGAACTTGATAACAACAATACTAAGACCTAGCGGAATCCAAAAAAGTAGGCCAGAAATAAAATAGTTTCTTAGGTTTTTCAATGCTGAGATTGAGATGACAATAAAAACACTTATTTTAGCATAATCAGCTACGAGATTAGATATCCTCTTCGGCTCTAAGAGTAAGGATTTCGTAGCCATCTTTGGTTACTAAAATTGTATGCTCCCATTGTGCCGATAAAGAGCGGTCTTTGGTGGTGACTGTCCAGCCATCTATTTTGGAGGTGGCCACTTCAAAGCTACCAATATTCACCATTGGCTCGATGGTGAATGTCATGCCTTCTTCTAAAATAGGGCTACTATCTACATTGCCGTCGTTGTAGTGTAGAACTTGAGGTTCTGTATGAAACTTAAGACCAATGCCGTGGCCACAATAATCATGCACAACTGAACAGTTATTTTTATCAGCATGGGCGCCAATAGCTAGGCCAATCTCACCCAGTTTTATACCTGGTTTTACTTTTTGAATACCAATATACAAACATTCTTGCGCAATGCGGCAGATGCGTTGTGCTTTAACACTAGCCTTGCCAATGATAAACATTTTTGAGGTATCGCCGTGGTAGCCGTCTTTAATAACGGTAATATCAATATTAACAATATCGCCTTTTTTAAGGTGTTTATCTGATGGAATGCCGTGACAAACAACATTATTAATACTGGTACAAATTGACTTTGGAAAGCCGTGGTAGTTAAGTGGCGCGGGAATGGTGTCTTGCTCATTAATCATATAATCATGGCAAATTTTATCGAGCTCATCGGTGCTAATGCCAGCCTTTACATAAGGCGCAATCATATCTAAAACATCTGCAGCCAAGCGTCCAGCCACACGCATTTTTTCAATTTCATCTTTAGATTTAATATCAATAGACATAATTATGCTTGTGTTTTTGCGCGAGCTTCAAGGGCTGCAATACGATCTTCAATCGGTGGATGAGAAGAAAACCAAGAAGCAAAGCCTTTTTTATCATTAATGCCAAAAGCAGCCATTTGTTCAGGCAAGGCTTGTGGCTCTACTTGCCCAAGGCGCTTTAATGCACCAATCATATTTTGATGTCCTGCTAAATCTGCACCACCTGTATCAGCAACAAATTCACGCTTACGAGATACATACATGACAATTGTTGAGGCTAAAATTGATAAGACGATTTGAGCAAATAAAGTAGTGACAAAGTAGCCAATACCATGACCACGATTATTTTTTAGAATAACGCGATCAACAAAATGGCCAATGACACGAGAGAAGAAGATTACAAAGGTATTAACAACACCTTGAATCAGTGTAAGAGTAACCATGTCGCCATTTGCCACGTGACTCATTTCATGGCCAACAACCGCTTCGATTTCACCTTTATTCATGCTATCGAGTAAGCCTTGTGATACAGCTACTAGCGCTTTGTTTTTGCTTGCACCAGTGGCAAAGGCATTCATTGAGTTTGAAGGAAAGATAGCAACTTCGGGCATGCGAATACCAACAATTTTTGCTTGTTTTTCAACCGTTTCTATTAGCCATTTTTCCAAGTTGCTAGCAGGTGATTCAATAACAACTGCACCTGTCATGCGTTTAGCCATCCATTTGGAAATAGCCAATGAGATAAATGCGCCACCAAAGCCAAATACAGCAGAAAAAATGAGCAGTGCTTGCAAGTCAAGATCTGAACCGTTTTCTTTTAAAATCCCTTCAACACCAAGCAGACTTAAGGTGATGCTTAATAGGATAAGAATAGCAATATTGGTCATTAAAAATAAAAAGATTCTTTTCATGGGTACCTCTTGTTTGATATTAATTGAGTATTAGATATGGGTATTATCCAGTAGATTCAAGTCTATTGGGTTACAATGCTACTTAATGATTAAATTTTTTATAATACTAGCATTATTTCTTTCTGGCTGTGAGGATCAAATTGATGATCAAAACTCAGTTTTAAAAGAGCTGAATACTCCTTTTATCAAAAAACATCGCCATCCGCCAGCGCCAGAAGATCCACCAATTTGTGCTGAATTGTCAGTTGCAGAGTGTTTAAGGATTATTATTCCTGCTATTTGGGATCAAGAGGTAGAGCGAGATTGTTCTTGATTTAGAGTTTTAGCTGATCTTTGTCAGATAGGGTAATATTTATTGGTTGTTGGTCAATCGGGCAGTTGAAAGCTAAATTAATGGCTTGCAGTTGTAAATCTTCTGGATGATTTTTCTTGGCAGTGCCGTATAAACGATCACCAATAATAGGGAAGTCTATCTCACTTAAGTGTTTTCTAATTTGATGTTTTCGGCCAGTTTCAATGTGTACGCTAAGCAAAGATTTTTGTTCATTTTGTGCAAGTTTGGTGATATGGCTTAACGCATGTTTGCCATCAATATAAAATGTTAAGCTGATTTTTTTATGAGGAAAATCTCCCGATACGATCGCTAGATAAGTTTTCTTAATTAGCCTATCAGCAAATAATGTTGACAGCGCTTTAGCTATAGCTTTTGAGTGGGCGATCAGCATGATTCCACTGGTTGC
>JAHZJR010000135.1 GCA_022600805.1 Pseudomonadota bacterium | reverse complement strand
TGTATCTCTCAATGTCTGTACACACTGTACAACGTTAACCTTATTATTTTTTAATGTCATTGGAACAACTGAAATAGTTGTATCACCTGACGCGTTCCATCCGCAATTTGCACCGTCCTGAACATTAAAGTCAGTATCTAGCAAAGGGATGTCAACTGAGTTTCCCTGAAGTCCAACACGGACGTTCATAAATTGAGCTAAGTTGGTTTCTAAGATAGACTTTGAAATCAAACCAAATGATTCCTGGTCTATATAACCTGCAATAGCTGTTACATCAAATCCTGTAGCCATGATTATTTATTTTTTAATTTTAATTTATTTACCAATAGATTGTTTTCTCATTTCTAAGATGGTAGCCATTCTAGCATCGTGAATATTTTGTTCCGCTTTGTTCATAGCGTTCAAATTAGTTCTAATTCTTTCAGTAGCTGGTCCATCTCTAAATTCGTGGAACTCTCCCTTGATTGAGTTTATTTGATTTTGTAAATCTTCAAGTTTTGGAGAGAGTGCTCCGACAATCTGATTTACAAGGTCATCGTTGAAGTTTTCTTTTTCTTCTACAACAACCTCTTCTTCCGCTGGTTCTTCTATACTTACAATGATACCTGCTTCGTCAACACCAACGATAATTCCTTCAGTTGTTTCGTGTAATCCTTCAGGAGCGGGAATATCCCCCTCTTCTGTTACAACGAATAATTGTTTACCAACTTCGAATTCACCTTCGGTTTTAACAACAGTACCATCAACAAGTGTAGCTTCAGCAAGTTTAACCTCTTCAGAGTCTGTTTCAGTTTCAAGAGATGTTTTCTCTACTTCATTCTCTACTCCTAACATTACTCTGATTTTGTAAAGTGCTTCTTGTGCAGTCATGTTTGTTTATTTATTGTGTTTATTTGTTAACAAATATAAAATGTTCATTTATCGTCATTTATATCTTTATACTCCTTATATAACTTAATTAAGGTGTATACTAATGACGCTGATAATAATGTTAATTTGAGTATTGCCTCTATATCCATAAATGATATTGTGATAGCCCCCGCATTACATAATATAACTTTATCGGTTAGAAGTTCTTTCATTGTTTAACTTTTTTAAGAATATCTTTTATTTGGTCTAATGTTTTGTCAGGGTCTACTGGTCTCATTTTTTGAATAAATCCACCAGCAAGGCTAAATCCCTTAAGTTCTCCTTGCTTGATACGTTCCCACGTTTCATCATCGTTAATTTTATAGCTAACATACCAAGTTCCTTCGGGGAGAGCAAAACCATATTTATACGATTTGTCATGGCTTATACTTTCACTTATCCAACTTTCCATCAATGTATTGTCTTGAGTAATGTTCTCATCATGATTGATGTCTGTGTTGTTATGTTTATTGTTTCTAAAGAACTTCTCAGCCATCTTTCTAATGGTCTTCTTTGAGAAATAAATGTAGAATGGATTACCTTCCTCATCTCTACGTAATATCATCTTATTGGGTATCATAAGGGGTCCTACAACCATTCTCTTATCTTCATCAATACTCAATGAGAAGTTTCTCTTCTTGATAAATGCATTGTTTTTTGTAGACCCTTGAGGTGATGGTTGTCTTTGATTGTTAGACTTCATTGACTTCTCTTCAGCTGCATTATCTGCTCTGTTTGATGCAATGATAACCTTATTACCTGTATCACCTTTAAACACCTCCAATTTAGTCCAATAGTGAACACAGTTAGGTCCTCCCTTCCACTGTAATTTAGAATATGATGAATTACCTCTCGGTCCAAAATCTCTGTTTAGTGATGACATTTTATTTACCTCATCGGTTGAGAATATTTTACCTCTTGTTGCAAGTCTTAACATTGCTTTACAAAAATCTCTTTGTGCCGCTGGTCCTGTATATCTCCAATATGTTTCAGGTGCTTCTTCTTTCTTAATCGACAATCTCTTTAATACGTCCAATGAACGTATAGCTGTAATGACATCTCCGATACCTGCAAACTTGTTTAAGGTCATATCTATGTACAAGTCATCCTCTCCTATATAAACACCATTGTTATCGTCTTCAGCAAAGTCTAAGATAGTTCTCTGTTCTTCCTCAGTATAGTAAGACTTCTTACACTTACCATCTTTATCTTTTTTACACTTAGCTAACTCTAATTCTTCTAATTTGTTTTGTGCCCATCTAATACCGGCATCACCTCCCCATGAATCCCACATAAGTTTTCCACATCCTTCAGAATATGGTGTGTCACTATTTTGTCTGTGTCTTTCAAATGCAGCCATTCTTGAAATGGTTTCTCTACTAATGTTTTCACCTTTACATAACTGATGTGCCCTTTGCTTACCAACGTCAGTTCCACAACTACCCCATCCGTTCTTATCAGCCCATTCTATAGCTCTACATGCGTTACCAGTAGCACCTTGAGGATAATCATTATATGTTTCAAAGTTTTCTTCATGTGTTTCACAAGGCATATAATATGTAACACCCTCAACTTCGTGCTGGTGATAACCACCACAACCCATTTCTTCAGCTA
>JAHZJR010000120.1 GCA_022600805.1 Pseudomonadota bacterium | reverse complement strand
CGCGCTTCTATACTTACATTAATTTGTATAGTATTCAATGCCGGTATAGTAACAACGACCGTAACACTCGACGCGATTTTATTTTCGAGGAACCAATTAAGGTCACGGCGGGCGGCGTCTTCGATACGTCGCAGGTTAGCAGTTATCGCCGGTAAAGACTTTAATAAATATTGCGTTTCGCTAATGTACTTTTTAGCTTTATCTATTTCGTTAAAATTGCCCCACCACGAAAACGGACAATTAGCGCGCCCGCTACAATCCTCGTTACCACCGAACAACGATAAATACGTGGCGGTGTCTAGTCCGCTCGACATTTCAATAACACCGTTTTCGACGGTTATGTTACCGTGGTTGTTTTCCTGAAATAGTAATATATCGCCTTGTTGATTTGACATTATACCGGTCCGCTAGTGTTAACTTGTGAATCGCCCGCGCTGTCATTACCTTGACTATGTGTATGCCCTTTCATTTCCTTACCGCTTACGGTTAAACTTGCGCCCGCACCGGTAGCGGCTACAGTCGGTGCGTTAACAGATACCGGGCTAGTGATAACCCCGGCGGTGTCAATCGTCGCACCATTAACGTTAAAAATACCGCTCGCGTCTAGTTCAAACGACCCCGACCCGTTGTCGCCTTTAATGGACCCGTCCGCTTTCGCTTCGAATGTTCCGCCCGGTGTGGTTGCTATCGACCCACCGTCCGCGTTAAGCAACACCGACCCGTTGTCGTTCGATATAAGGACGCTACCGTCGCTTTTTAACCACACTTGGTTAACCGGTGTCCCGTTAGCAGGGTCGCGCCCGTAGACGCGTTTCTCGCCCTCTTGAGCGATACCCTCGTTAATGGGGTCTAGGTATCCATGCGCGGCTTTACTTCCGTTACGCGGAACGTCCGCCGCTAATACATAGTCGGTAGTTAACGGGAACGAATCGTCGCCGGGCGCGCTAAAATGTTGCGCCGTTCTATTATCGCCGCCGCCGATATCGATTTCGACGTCGTTAACTTTCGCGTCGTTAGACGACGTACGAATAAACGATAATAATTTAGCGATTCGGGTTAACATTTAGTTACTTTCGTCCGGGAGTAGTTCCGCTAATTCAGCGTTTAACATTTGTAATTCTTGTCCGACTTGTTTATTTACCCGGTCGCGTTCGCACATTAAATCAAACATACGCGCTTTAATTTCTATTACGCGTTGTGCTTTTTTATCGTCTTCTTTTTTACTCATTGTCTTACCCTATTTTAGTTATTAAAAAAAATTATGCTATTGTAAATGCGGGAACGTAAACCGCTTGGGTTGTTGCCGGGTCAATAAATTTTAACCATTTTGTCGTAGTACCTGTCGCGCCCGCCGGTAGCGGTCCTAATACAGCGGGGTTAACGCCGCTAGCTATCCACATTGCCGCGTTACTAAATTCTAACCCCGGCGTATTAATTTTTAATGCTATATCCGAACCAAATACCGCGCTCGATTTTATACTAACATTTTTATTCACTCCGAAAAATATACCGGGACTAACGTCACCGTTTAAATCGTCCGCACCGTTTAACCATATACCGTATTCGTTACCTGTAACGGTCATACTAGGGTGAATATTAAACGACGAGTCTACTTGTAACCCGATAAAATCACCTGATACTGTGCCCGACGCGCCGACGCGGTCCTCCCATGTTGCGCGAAAACCGATATAGTCCGTTAATGTTCCTGCCGTATCCGCCTGAGTAGGACCGATAGTTTTAAACCCTGTAAATTCATCTACCACGGACCCGACGTTATACCGCACTCGCGCTGTCGCGCCTACTGCTTCTTGTAATGTTCCGCTATTACATTGGAAATCATAATCTACGCCGCGCACTTCTTTAACGGTTCGACCAACCCCCGGATTAAAAGCGGTGGCGGCATTAAACACGTTGAAAGGTTTAAACGGGTCGACGTTATCCTCGGTAGCATTTGCGATTGATAAGAAGGTACTAAACGCAAAATATTCTGCCGTTGCGATTGCGTCCTCTACTAAAAGAAAAGAGTTAAGCGGTGAATTTACGCCTTGCGTATCTGTACCGCCGGGGTTAGCTAAAAACATAGAACCTTGTCCGACTGTAAAAGAATGTACAGCATCGTTAACAGTCGGACCCGACATAATTAACCCCGTAAACGCATGTCGACCGGTCCATACGTCGGCGTCCGGTGCGCCGGGCGCCCCTGTATGTATAAAATTTTCAATATCTTGTAATGTAGTTTTTAACGATGTACCGGCGCCTGTTTCCTGTATCTCGAATTCATCATCGGCGGCTATCGGTGATTTTAAAAGCAGGTCGTTAATTTGTGTCATGGTTTTTAATCCTATGTTACGCGGCTATATCCACATCGTTTAAAATGTTACCCGCACCGATTGTATTATTATTTTCACCGACGAAATTTTTAGCGCCGTCTACGCCGGTTTGTTCGTCAAGTTCGACTATATAAAAATGCGTTAATTCAGTACCTAAAATAAATGCGCTAGTCGCTACCGCTAATTGTCCGTTCGAACTATACACCCCGGTAACTTGTCCGTTATACGACGCACCGGCGGCAAGTATTCCGGGTGTAGTATCGCCCGCAATGGTAACACCTAATAAATCTTGTACGCCTACGGTTACATACCAATCGTATAAACGACCTTCTATGTATTTTTGTTTAGAATGTAAACTCCCGGCTATAATGTTTTGTGACGTTATTTTCCCACCTGCGATAACCCATTTAGCTTGTCCCCAATACCAACCGGAATTAGTCGTATTACTTTCGGGGTCGGTAGCAGGTATCACAGGGGCACCGGTTGCGTCGTCTTCATTAAACGAACCGTTTAACTGTTTAGATACAAAATTCGGAACATACCCGGACGGAGTGTTATCTTTTTGCGCTTGTACTTTTGTTATTTTAAACGTACCTAAAACACCGGTGTCCGGTTTAATGCGTAGTTTATCAATCGTCGAACCAAACGTCGGGGACGTATCAATTAACCCGGCGAATGTTCTTACTGTACCCGCAAGCGTTACGGTAATTGTACCCGCGACAACTTCTAAACCGAAGTTATCAACAAATGTAATTTTTAAATCACCGGTTAAACTAACGTCGGTTAAGTCAACACGAAACGACATTATATCATTTACAACGAAACCGGCGTCGAGGTCAACATCGATAAAGTTAGTACCGGCGGCAAACGTAACCGTATCTATATCGTCTTTTACAGTGTTCGCACCTTTTGTACTCCACCCCGGCGTTAATATATTTTCCGACGAAGCGTTAGCGGCTAATCCGTTTGTTTCGGTTCGTATTACGGTTGGTTCGTCAAGTAACGATAAGTCGGTTACGTCGACCGTAATACCCGAATAGTCTTGTAACTGTGAAATAACAACCCGGTTAATATTTGTGTTACTGCGGTCCGCATCGATAATTAATCGACTACCTAGAACCGTTCCCGCAACTAACGCACGGATACCGTAATCGCCGGGCGCGGTAACTTCCACATCGTAAAGTAAAATAGCTTTCGGGATACCGTTATCGTTTACCGTCCCGCCTTTAACATACGGGACCATTTTTAACGATACAGAATCGCGAGCAAGTAACGTACCGGCAAGGAATGTACCAACGGTGTTTAACGTAACGATTTCGTCGCGCGACTCCCCGTTAGCTAAAATAATACTACCTAAATCTATTACACTCATGTCGTTAATCCCACGGTAGTTTATCGGGAATTTCACCGCTAAACGAACCCGGTAAAACAAGGTTTAAAATTGCCGTTTCGGTCTTGTCGTCTTTTTCAAATTCAACCGAACGAATTACGAATTCGTAGTCATTGTATACCATTGCGTCGGGTGCGCGCAATATTAACGTTTTATTTGATTCCCACCGATTACCTGCCGGGTCCCGATGTGTAGCGACGCGAACGGAATAAGACACCATACTACCGAACATACGCCCCGTGGTCGCCTCTACAGCGGCTTTAACGGTACTATCGATGGTATCGGGTGCCGTAAACGTGTACGGTCTTATAACGCCGGGGAGTTGTGCATTTTTTACGGTATATTGCGACCCGGCTAAACCGACGACGACCGGTTCGATTCCGGTAACGTGACTATAATAATTTTGTGGATTAAAAAACGGGGTAACAGATAGCACCGGGGCGGTGCCTTGTTCCAGTCGACCGACTGCGTTACCCGCTTCGACGGACT
>JAHZJR010000055.1 GCA_022600805.1 Pseudomonadota bacterium | reverse complement strand
TATGATTTAGGTCTTCGCGTTTTAAGTATATTTGTGCACCGCCCAACTTTTGGCTTAAATTTTGTGCATGATAAAGTGGTGTAGAACGTCCAACATAATGCTTAAGGTCATGTTCAAACTCAGCTAAAAAATCTGGATCATCTTTAAATTTATTATAAGCATCCTTGAGCTCAGTAACCGCCGTGACCAATGTTTCTGGCATGAATGAGCCACCATATTGCTCGAAATGTCCACGATCATCGGGTAAATTATAATTACTCATAGATTTGCCTGTTGGATAAATTGTTGTATTTTTTCAAGGTTTTTGATGCCTTTTGCACTTTCTACACCGCTAGACACATCAAGCGCATAAGGATTGGCCTGTTCAACAGCTTGGGCGGCAGTATCAGGATTTAAGCCACCCGCCAAAATAATCGGCAGATCAATGTCAACATTGGCCAATGACCAATCAAATTGTTCGCCTGTGCCACCATAGACATTGGGATTGTATGCGTCTAATAATAAGCCACTTGCTAGCTGGTAATCTTGTGCCAATTGAACAATATTAGTCTGCTCATTCACCCGCAAGGCTTTAATAAATGGCATAGCATATTGTGCACATGCTTGCGGGTTTTCATCACCATGAAATTGTAAAGTATCTAGTGGCACCTCACACAACACCTCATCAATAAAATGAGAGTCTGCATTGACAAACAACCCTACGCGATTAACAAATGGTGGCAACGCCTGAACTATTTCTAGCGCACGCTCAACATCAATATAACGTGGAGATTTTTCATAAAAAACCAAGCCGATGGCGTCAATCCCTAGCAAAGACGCATCCTGTGCATTTTGTGCTTGGGTAAACCCACAAACTTTAATTTTCACTTTATTTGCCTTGTGCGTCAAGCTGGGCTCGAATCGCATCGCGATCGATCCACCAAGTGTCACCAACCAATTGCTCAACTGCACTTGAAAGTTTAGGTAAAAACACCTCAGGCTTGTCAAGTTGCAGAGTTTTGCGCCACAAATCAAAAGTGGATTGGTCAGTTACATGAGAGTGTTCATCTGCCACTGAGGCGATCATCTGCGAGGCAAAAAATGTTAGGTCATCATCTACGCCACGACGAATAGAAACAATATAGTGTGCCACTGCCGCAGCATAGGCTTTAGTATCAGCGCCTTTAGGAGACTCTTCGACTAAGTGTTGCAACATTGCCACAGTAATTTCTGGATTAATTGGAAAAGTAACACCCAGCCACAGTGCATGACCTAACGCTTTTAGTGCATCAGGGCCTTCTGATAGAAACATCGCATCACAGGCTTCAGTTGCCAACTCCCAAAGCTCATTATCTTTTGCCAAATCAAAGGCCATCATAGCCTTTTCCCAAGCGTCAGCACCTTTGTAGCGCTCAACTTGAATGCGTGCAATTTCAAGCAAAGTGTTAATGCGTTCTTCAACTGGTGTGTCTGGTGTTTGCGCAGACAGTTGCTTCTCAAAAAATTCTAAGCGTGCAACAAGCTGCTCTTCGTTAGCGTATAAATCTTCGCCATCTTCCGCGTCAAAAATCTGTTCTTTGTTTAAGTATTTTCCCATGGGTTATCCTCTAGTAAAAGGCCGCCTCTAGACGATCCTCCCAGTTTTCTGGTGTGTCTTGATAATCGGGCTTAACATCCATTCGAAAAAAACGCTCATCAGAGGTCTTGGAAATAGCTTTGAGTATCACCACTAATTCTTCAAAATTATCCACTTGTGGATTTCCGATCATTATTTCGCTAATTAGTAACATAACAATTGATATTTAACAATAAATGCTCTGCATTTTACACCGCTAGGGCGAAAAAAGGCCGTTTGATAATAAGGCTATGATGCCATATCACTCTTTCTTTGTAGCTTTTTTAGAAGACTTGCTGGCCGCTTTTTTAGCGCTGGCCTTTTTAGGTATGGCTTTTTTGCGTTTTTTGACTTTTGGTTTAAGTTTGCCAGAAATGGCTTTTTTACATTCTTCCAGCGTTAAATCAACTGGCTCTTTGTCACCAAATATCTTTTTAATGGTAATATTCTTTTGCCCTTTGCCGCGTTTTTTACCGTTCCAAATATACGGCCCAAAGCGGCCATTTAAAACCTGAATTTCAGACTCGTCAAAGGTTTTAATAATGCGCTCAGCATCGAATTTTTCTTTCGCAGTAATAAGCTCTAGTGCCGTTGGCAGATCTACCTCTTCTGGTGTGTGCTCTTTAAGCGATACATATTTTTTGCCATATTGTATGTACGGGCCGAAGCGACCATAGTTTGCTTTAATCACACCATAATCATCAGTTTCGCCGACAGTACGAGGCATATTAAATAACTCTAACGCCTCATCCAAAGTAATGGTTTCAATGTCAAGCGTACCTCTCAGTGCAGCAAAAGTTGGCTTGTCTTCATCATCCTTGTGACCAATTTGTGCAAATGCACCATAGCGACCAAATCTAACGCTAACCGGTTTGCCCGATTTTGGATCTTCGCCCAATTCGCGCATGCCGTGCGTTTCTTCTCTGGAGATATCTGCTGCCGCTTCAATTTGTGCATGGAATGGTTCGTAGAAGTTTTTAACCACCGCTTTCCAAGGAGTATTTTGTGTGGCTACTGTATCAAAATCACTTTCCAGTTTAGCGGTGAATTCGTAATCAATAATATTGCTAAAATTTTTCACTAAAAAATCATTCAGCAAATAGGCAACATTAGTAGGGAAAAGTTTATTTTTCTCAGCACCGGTTGTTTCACTCGGCTTTGATTCGACCACTGCATTATTTTGTATTTCTATTAGTTCGTATTCACGCTCATAACCCTCACGAGTTTCTTTGCTGACATAATTACGATCTTGTACGGTGGAAACCATAGTGGCAAAGGTAGAGGGTCTACCAATGCCCATTTCTTCTACCTTTTTAACCAACGAAGCCTCGGTATAACGCGGCTTAGCACGAGAGAAGCTCTCTCTTGCAGAAAAACTAGCGAGCGTTAAGACATCTTCCTCGCTTAAATTAGGCAGTAGTTTGTCATCAGCAGATAGATAATCGTAGGCCTTTAAAAAACCAGGAAAGGTTAAGATTTCTCCATTTGCTACAAACTGTTCTTGTGCATTAGAGACGACCACTTTAATTTGTGTTTTTTGCAATTGCGCATCGCTCATTTGCGAAGCCAATGTCCGCTTATAAATAAGACTATAAAGCTTAGCGGTCTGCTCATCCACACCATAAATGCTTGGCTTGGTTAGGTCCGTTGGGCGAATTGCTTCATGTGCTTCTTGTGCGCCTGAATCTTTGGTCTTAAATCGTCTGGTATGGTGATATTCCGCACCAAACTCCTGTTCGATTACTTTGCCTGCCGCTTCAATCGCTGTTTCTGACAGGGTAAACGAGTCTGTTCTCATGTAGGTGATTGACCCTTCTCGATACAAATTTTGGGCAATAGTCATAGTTTGCTTAACCGAAAAACCCAATTTTTGTGAGGCCTCTTGCTGCAAGGTTGAGGTGATGAAAGGCGCTTTTGGCGAACGTTTTGAAGGTTTTTTCTCGATTGAAGCAACCTTTAACTCTGCTGATAACAATTTGTTGGCGAAAGTCAGCGCCTCTGCCTTAGCGTCAAAATCTTTATTGAGCTTAACATCAAGCACCTCACCACTAACATTCACCAACTCAGCTTTCACTTTATACGTAGACACGGCAGCATGCTGAGCAATTTCTCTTTCTCTTTCAACCACAAGGCGCATCACTGGAGATTGCACCCGCCCTGCCGATCGGGCACCTGAAATTTTACGCCAGAGTACGGGTGAGATTTCAAAACCTACTAAGCGATCAATAATTCGGCGCGCCTGTTGGGCGTCCACTAAATGATAATCTACCGTTCTTGGCGTAGTGATTGCATTGGTAATAGCGCCTTTAGTAATTTCATGAAAAACAATTCTAGCGGTATCTTTTGGCAATTTAAGAGCTTCGAGTAAATGCCAAGCAATAGCCTCACCCTCGCGATCCTCATCCGTTGCGAGATATACTTTTTCTGCTGATTTAACCGCTTTACGTAATTCGGCAACCACTTTCTTTTTATCAGCAGTTACTTCATAGGTAGGCTCGAAATTATTTTCGATATCGATACCCATATTCTTTTTTGGCATATCACGAATATGGCCAACGCTCGACTTAACAACGTAGTCTTTACCCAAGAATTTTTCAATTGTTTTTGCCTTGGCAGGGGACTCAACAATAACTAGGTTCTTGGCCATTATTGCAGGGTGCGGTTTTCATCAAGAAACACAATAGACTCGAGCCATTGAGCAGATATTTCACCATCTGCACTATTGCCCAATACCATCATCACTACCCACTTAAGATCTTCCAAATCAATGCCTGAATCGCCCAATGACATGACCTGTTCAATAATCATTTCACGCTGGTTTGCGTCCAATTGACCCACGTTTTCCATAAAAAGCAAGAATCCACGCGCCTTAGCATCTAACTTGGATTGCTCAGCATCCGTATAAATACGCATACTGGTTTGACGGATTAAATCAAACGGTTTAATTTTTCCGTCTTGTAAAGCGGCAATATTTTCTAACCAACTGAGCGCCTTATCAATACCTGCAACATCAAAGCCGACATCTGATAAGTGTGCTTTTAGCTCACTATCATTAATCTCATGAGTATTATTTTGTTCCACTTCTTCAAAAAGATAATCGAACATATAAGTAAGAACGTCAAGAATATTATGTGTCATATTATAAATTTTATTTAATTAATATATAGCCTTGTGCATGGGTCTTTTCTAACTTGCCGGCCAATTCCAATAAGAGTAACTCTTGAGATACTATCTGTGGACTTAGTTTGGTTTTTTCAACCAACTGATCAACACTCAAAGGTTCATAGCTGAGACATTTTAATACTTTAGACCCTGTTTTGTCCATCTCTTTTATAGCATCTGTGTTTTTCTGTGGCAGTATATCACTCAATAAGCCCTCTGGCAGCTCCTCAACAACGTCATTTATACTACTAGCCAGTTTGGCACCCTGATTAATCAAATAGTGACATCCTTCAGACAAAGGATTGTGAATAGAGCTTGGAATGGCAAACACCTCTTTACCTTGTTCGGCAGCAAGCTTGGCAGTAATCATCGTGCCGCTCTTAATGCTCGCCTCAACAACCAATGTACCTAAACTCAAAGCACTAATAATTCGATTGCGCCTAGGAAAATTGCTTGCTATTGGTGACGTTCCAATAAAAAACTCTGAAATTAAAGCGCCTTGCATGGAGATTTGGTGCGCTAAAGCCTTATGCTTTGCCGGGTAGATTCTATCAAGACCTGTGCCACATACGGCAATAGTTTTTGCCCCTTGTGCCAACGCGCCAATGTGCGCCTGTGCATCGATACCACTTGCCATACCAGAGGTGATTATCAAGCCTAATTTAGATAAATCAGCTGAAAACTGTTGTGCATTTTGTTTGCCGCCTGTGGTTGGATTTCGACTGCCAACAATGGCTAGTTGAGGCTCTTTCAAACAGTCAACATCACCCCTGACATATAGCAATGGCGGTGGGTCGGCAATGATTTTTAGTTGTGACGGATAACGTTCATCAATTAAGGTTAAGATATGGCAATTATCTTTTTTCATCCAATTAAGATCCGCCTGAACTAAAGTCTCATCGGCTGATTCAAGATAGCTTAGCGTTGCTTTTTTGAATAAGCCAGAATTGAGTCGCTCATCATGACTTGCCAAAAAAACTTGCTGTGGTGTGTCAAAATATCGCAATACCTTGTAAAAGGTTTTAACCCCCAAATTTGGCGCTTTTAATAGCATCAACCAATACAGCAAATCCATTAACACCCTCATCTAAAAACCACAATAGGTGTCATTGTAGCATCTATCTTGCTCTAGAGTCTATATTCATCACAGTTAATACCAAGGACATTAAGTTATGGTAAAATTGCAAGATTTTATTGAACAATATCCATTATGAAGCAAAAGAGAACCTTTCAACCGAGTGTTATCAAGCGTAAACGTAAGCACGGTTTCAGATCAAGAATGAGCACTAAAGCAGGTCGTGCGGTTATTAACGCACGTAGAAGAAAAGGACGTAAGCGCTTAACAGCTTAATTTCTATTTTCAGATGTCTTTTAGATTAACCCGCCAATCTAAAGTATTAAAACCTAGCGAATATAAATCCATTTTCAATCATGGAAAAATAACTAGGGGGAAATATTGGCAGGTAATGTCTATTAAGACGGATGACTCGCGAGCCAAACTTGGTCTGGCGATTTCTAAAAAAGTACATCGTCTAGCGATTGAACGCAATCGCTTTAAACGCTTAGCGCGCGAAACCTTTAGACTCAATCAGGCTCAACTAGGCAGTTGGGAGTTTGTCGTCATGGCAAAACACTCAAAGCCTGCAAAAAATGCTATTATAGCAAAAGATTTAGAAACTTTACTGAAAAAAGCAGTTGGTAAATAATGCGTTATTTACTCTTAATACCGATTAAACTTTACCAATGGCTGATTAGCCCGCTATTAGGATCCAATTGTCGTTTTCAACCCACTTGCTCTCAATATGCTTATGACTCTGTCAAGGAACACGGGCTATTAAAAGGCTTTATATTGGGTGCAAAACGTATTGGAAAGTGTCATCCATGGCACGAAGGCGGCTTTGACCCTGTGCCTAAAAAATAACTTAACTTTAATTCAAAAAAAACCGATGAATAATCAAAAATTTTTCCTTATTATCGCCATTCTTCTTAGTATTTTCTTGCTCAATGAACAATGGGATAGGCAGCACGCTATTGATGCCAATGGCAATTTACTCTATCAAGCCGAAAGTAAAAATACAGAGACTACGTCTGTTGACAAAAATATCAATGTACCTAGTGCTATTCGCACCAATCAAACAGCAAATGTACCTGCTAGCAAACAAGTTTATAGTGGCGAGTTTATAACAGTCAATACAGATTTACTGACATTAGAGATTAGTCAAAAAGGTGGCACCATTATTAATGCATGGCTCGACGATTATCCAATTGAATTAGGCTCTATTGCCAACTTCCAGTTGCTAAGCGATGTGCCAAACGAGCTATTTCAGGCGCAAAGTGGCTTACTACCAAGTGAGCAAATGCCAACTCATCACTCAACTTTTAGTGCTGCACAAACTCACTACAAAATGCAGGGTGATACATTAGTGGTACCGCTAACATGGACTAGTGACAACGGCACTATTGTCACCAAAAACTACCACTTTACCAAAGGTAGCTATATAGTCAATATTGACTATCAAGTACACAACAACTCAAACGATCCGCTAGATGTTACCAGCTATACTCAATTAGTACGTACTGCACTAGATCAATCAAGCATGATGATGCCAACCTATACCGGTGGCGCTAAATACGATGACCAAGAGGTCTTTGAAAAAATTGAGTTTGATGAATTTAATGAACAGCCAGAAACCGCCTCTAAAGGTGGCTGGTTAGCGATGATTCAACATTATTTCTTTGTGGCTATGATTCCAGAAGCGCAAAAAACACATAATTACTCTGCCAAAGTAAACGATGGTAAATACTTATTAACTGTTGTTAATCCTGCTGAAAAAATTGCACCCGGTGCGAGTGCCACACTAGGAAAAAATGCATTATATATCGGTCCTAAAGAGCAATCACGTATTGATAGCATAGCGCCAGGACTTGATAAAACGGTTGATTACGGTGTTTTATTTATTGTTGCCAAGCCTCTTTCGGAAGTATTGCACTGGATTTATGAATATGTTGGATCTTGGGGTTACGCTATTATTATTTTAACGATCTTGATTAAATTAGTCTTTTACAAGTTAAGTGAGAAATCTTACCGTTCAATGGCTGGCATGAGAAAGCTCTCTCCAAGATTGGCCAAACTCAAGGAAACTTATGGCGATGATAAAGAGAAAATGGGTCAAAAAACCATGGAGCTATATCGCAAAGAAAAAATCAATCCAGCGGCTGGCTGTTTGCCAATCTTGGTGCAAATTCCAGTTTTCATCGCTCTATATTGGGTGCTATTAGAAATGGTTGAATTACGTCAAACGCCGTTCTTGTATTTGCCGGATTTAGCCGCACCTGATCCGTTCTACATTCTACCGTTAATCATGGGCGCATCAATGTTTGTGCAACAAAAGCTAAATCCGCCACCGCCTGATCCAATGCAAGCCAAAATTATGATGTCGCTACCTTTTGTCTTTACCATTTTCTTTATATGGTTCCCATCAGGATTAGTACTTTACTGGGTGATAAATAATATTTTATCGATTGCTCAGCAATGGGTTATCAATAAGCGTATTAATGGCTAACGTCATCACCTCAACGGATGACTACCAATTTTGGCGAGACGAAAAACTTGCCAAGGCTCAAACTAATATTGAAAACTGTCTGGTAGAGGTTTGCAATCCTGCTCAACTATCAACAGCTGAAAAATCTAAAATTAGCGACCTATGTCGTATTAATAATTTTGCATTATTCCACACACCTGCTCAACAAAACTACGAGTCTAGCATAGTTAGCTTTAATCAGCAGTTCGGCTTAACCGAGTTTGATCAGCATCTATACGCTCAAAAACACGGCTTAGCTCACATCACCCAAAGCCATCAATCAGACCAGTCTGAGTTTATTCCTTATACCAATCGTGCTATTGGTTGGCACACTGATGGCTACTATAATCCACCTAAAGCACGTATTAGGGCATTTTCTTTATTTTGCGTTAGTCCGGCTGAATCAGGGGGTGAAAATCAATGGATTGATCAGCAAATGGTTTATTTGACACTTAGAGAAGACAATCCTGATGTTGCAAAAGCACTAACTCACACTCAAGCCATGTGCATACCTGAACATAAAGTGGACGGCCAAATTAGACGGAAAATGTCTATTGGACCTATCTTTTTTACCGATGAGCTAACTAATCAACTCTATATGCGCTACACTCAAAGAAAGAAAAACATTAGTTTTCATGAGTCTGATGAAATCAGGCAGGCGGTTACCATTCTAGATCAATTTTTGACCAGTCAAACGCCTTATCATTTCAGCCATAGCATGCAAGCCAATCAAGGACTCATATGCAACAATGTTTTGCACAAACGTTCCAGTTATAAGAGTCAAAAAGATGCGCCGAGATTACTACTAAGAGGGCGTTATTTCAATCGAGTTCATCCTTGGTAATGATTACAGATCAGCGACTCGATATTGCCGAACAAAGGCCTTCTATCAATTTCAACCAACGCCCAGATGGTACTGATATCACCCTGGTCGTTATTCATAATATCTCACTACCTCCAGGAGAATTTGACAACGACTATATTGAGGATTTTTTTACCAACCAATTGCAAACTAACCATCATCCCTATTTTAAAACACTAAAAGATGTTAGAGTATCTGCACACTTATTAATTAAACGAGATGGCCGTATTATTCAATTTGTAGATTTTAATCAACGTGCATGGCATGCAGGTCGTTCAAGTTTTAACCATATTGATGACTGCAATAACTATTCGATTGGTATCGAATTAGAGGGTACAGATACTACCCCTTATGAAACATTACAATATCAGTCATTAAATCAAGTATTATCAATTTTGAAAACCTATTATCCCATTACAGATGTTCGGGGGCATAGTGAGATTGCGCCAGGCAGAAAAACTGACCCTGGACCTGCATTTGACTGGAGAAAATTAACATGAAATTATTGAATAAAGCCTATCTTCGTGCGAAAAAAATTAAGCTAATTATTTTTGATGTTGATGGCGTACTAACCGACGGCGGACTGTATTTTTCCGATGAAGGAATCGAGCTTAAACGCTTCAATTCTCTAGACGGTCTTGGCATCAAGCTGCTCAAGCAATCTGGTGTCGAGCCTGCAGTAATTAGCGCTAGAAACACGCCAAATGTTTCTCATCGAATGGAAAATTTAGGCATTAAACACTTTTATCAAGGACAGAGTAACAAGCAAATAGCCTATCAGGAATTACTTGATCAATTGTCGCTTTCTCCTGAGCATGTAGCCTATGTGGGCGATGATGTGATTGATCTACCGGTTATGCGTACCGTTGGTTTTCCTATAGCTGTTGCTAATGCGCATGAACTAGTCAAAGACAACGCTTGCCTTATTACTGAAAAACGTGGTGGACATGGTGCTGTTCGCGAGGTTTGTGACTTTATCTTAAAGGCTCAAAATAATTATGATGCTGCATTGAGTGCTTACCTAGTATGACCGATTTTCAAAAGCTTTGTTACGACACTCTAACACATCACGTGCCGGCTGGATTCGTGACCACTTACGGCAATTTGGCCAAACTCATGAAAAAGCCTAAAGCCTATAGAGCGGTTGGAACAGCCATGAATAAAAACCCTAATGCGCCTGACGTTCCTTGCCACCGAGTAGTCAAGTCAAATGGCGAGCTGGGAGATTATGCTTTTGGTGTTACTTTAAAACAAAAACGCCTTCAAAAAGAAGGCGTTAAAGTAATAAACAATAAGGTTGTTGATTTTAATAAAATCTGTCTTTAAAGTTTTTTACCGCGCATTTTAGAAATCATCTGCAACTGCGCCATTGACTCTGCTAATGCTGCTTGTGTTGATGAAATATCCTGATCCGTATCAGCATTCTCCATTGCTTCTTCAGCTCTTTGTTTCGCTTCTAAAGCCTTAGACTCATCAAGATCATGGGCACGAATCGCAGTATCAGAGAAGATGGTGACAACCGAAGGCTGTACTTCAACAATGCCGCCAGACACGTAGATTGACTCCATGCCTTGTTCAGTTTCAACACGCACTTCACCAGGCCTCAAAGTTGATAGCAATGGTAAATGCTGTGGGTAAATACCCAACTCACCATTACTACCAGGCGCGAATACACACTTCACTTCACCGGAATAAAGTGACTCTGTAGCACTAACGATATCAACCTGAATCATTGACATTTATGCTTTCTCCGCAGCTCTTTCACGAACTTCTTCAATTGAGCCTGTCATGTAGAATGCCTGCTCTGGAATATCGTCCAGCTCACCATTAAGAATTGCTTGGAAACCAGATAGTGTATCTTTAAGCGACACATACTTACCAGGCGATCCTGTAAATACTTCAGCAACAAAGAATGGCTGAGATAAGAAACGCTGAACTTTACGTGCACGAGATACAGCTTGCTTATCTTCTTCAGATAATTCATCCATGCCCAAAATAGCGATAATATCTTTAAGCTCTTTATAACGCTGCAAT
>JAHZJR010000054.1 GCA_022600805.1 Pseudomonadota bacterium | reverse complement strand
GGTATTGCTAGCAGTTTTAGGCATGATGGTGATGGTTTCAGGCTATAGTTTATTAACACTATATCTTGGGTTGGAAATTTTATCTTTATCGCTTTACACGTTAATTGCCATTGCACGTGAGCGTGCAGGCGCGGTTGAAGCGGCGCTTAAATATTTTGTATTGGGTGCTATTGCATCGGGTTTGCTGCTTTACGGCATGAGTATGATTTATGGTATTACTGGCAGCTTAAATATCAGTGAAATAGCTAGCTTTGCTGCCAATGCTAATCTTGCTTCTAGAGAAACATTGATTATTAATTTTGGCTTGGTATTTTTAGTGATTGGTATTGCTTTCAAATTGGGCGCCGTGCCTTTTCACATGTGGGTACCCGATGTTTACCAAGGATCACCTACTTCGGTTACATTGTTCTTATCTACCGTGCCAAAAATTGCTGCTGTAGCAATGTTGGTACGTATTTTGGTAGATGGACTAGGAGCGATGCATGCTTATTGGGCGGATTTGTTTATGGTGCTAGCAGTGTTGTCAATTGCACTCGGATCGGTCGTAGCACTCATGCAAACTAATATCAAGCGCATGTTGGCGTATTCAACCATTTCTCATGTTGGTTTTATTATGCTCGGCTTTGTGACTGGGGTTGTAACTGGCTATGGCGCCGCAGTATTTTACGTGCTGGTATATGTTCTGATGAGTTTGGCCGCCTTTGGCATGATTATCCTGCTTAATAAAAAAGGATTTGAGGCTGATCAAATTTCTGATTTTAAAGGCTTAAGCAAACACTCGCCTTGGTTCGCCTTGATGATGCTAGTTATTATGCTGTCAATGGCTGGCGTTCCGCCATTCATTGGCTTCTACTCTAAGTTATTCATACTGCAACAAGTGGTCTCAGCTGGCTTTGTGACCATTGCCGTAATCGCAGTAATCTTTGCAGTGATTAGCGCTTATTATTACTTGCAAGTGATCAAATCAATGTACTTTGAAGAAGCAGAAACCGAAGCCAAAGTAACCGCACCAATGGATATGCAAATGATCTTGTCGATTAATGCCATATTGATTTTAGCTGTAGGTCTATTTCCCGACTTTTGGATGAAAATCTCACTCTCATTATTTTAAAATATTTGTTTTAAACTTCACCTTCTTTTTTTTTTTGCTATTACCAAATTAGTCTTTTTATATGGTAAACCATAATAGAAAGTGCTTGTGTGGGGGGGTAAAATTTAACTCTGTTATAAAAAATTTAAGGAGAGTAGGTGAATAAAAAACAATTAACAACATTGTCTGTCAGTACTTCTGTAACAATTGCATTAGGTTTTTCTAGTGCTGTTATGGCAAATACTGCCACCAATGTAATCAATAACGCAATCAATCTTGGTAAAGATGCATTGTATACAGATGCGCCAGATTGGATGCAAAGAACCTCAATTGAGCTACAGGTTGAAAAAAACTTTAAACCAACCATTGAGCTTGAAACTGTTCAACCAATTATGCAAAACTCGAAAGATGACATGATGTTTTATCAGTTAAATGCTAGAACACGTGATTCTAAAAAGAGCTATAACGCAGGGCTTGGTTATAGAAATATTGTGGCTGATGATATGATGTATGGAATCAATGCTTTTTATGATTATTCTGCTGAAAATAAGCATAAGCGCTCGAGTATTGGTGTCGAGGCAATTTCAAATGATTTAGAAGCAAGAGCGAACATTTATAACGCAATTTCTAACAAAAAAGAAGTGAAGACAAATGAGTTTGAGCAAGCGCTTGATGGTTGGGATGTTGAAGTTGGTGGATCGATTCTTCCAATGGATAAAAACCTAAAGGTTTATTTATCCCACTCTGAGTTTGAGGCGGTAACAACTGGTAGAAGTGATTATAAAGATAATCAAGTTCGAGCAACTTACCCTCTTAATAATAACACCATGTTAGAGGTTGGGCATACAATGGAAAAAGAGAAGTATGGTTCAAAAGAAAAAAATAGAAGTTTTGCCAAGATTAAATATACATTTGGCAACCAGTCTAGTGGAAAATCTGCAGAGGTTGGTTTAAGAACTAAACTATTACAACCAGTTGAGAGAAGACATGAGATAGTTCTAGAAAAGACTATTAATGCTTCTGTAACTATTTCAAGAGGTACATAATTATGATAAATTTTAGAAATGTTTTATTTGCTTTAGTTAGTGTGTTCTCAGGAGCTTTGTTTGCTGCCACTATTGATTTAGATGGTGATGGAACTATTACCGAGTACACTGTTACGATTAACAAGTTAGAAATATACAATAGCACTACTTCAGAGTGGTTTGTGCTTTCAGACACACCAAAATCGGTTAATATTGCAAGTGTTACTGCAGGAAATGCAGTTGGCTCTATGATTAAAAAAGACTTAACTTTGAAGTATGGAAGCTATACAACAATGAGAGCCACTGTAAGTGGAACATTCACATTAAATGCATGTTATGACACTGGTAATACATGCACAACAGGAAGTTATATCTCTGGAAATGAACACGCCTCTTATGCCAGCAACAGTGTTGCAAATAGAGCGGCTACAGAGGTAATAGTTGATTTTAATGACTGTGGCGGTTGCATGACTAGCCCCGCTCCTCCTTCAGGGGAATCAAGATCTGCTGTTTCTGGCGGTGTTGCAATTACTTATACTTTAGCCACTCCATTTACAATGGATGCAACAACAGCTTCTATGGTTTCAAATATTCAGTTTGATGTTGATGATAAATTGACGTATGTCAGCAGCCCTACTAAGTATATTTCGCCAGCCTTTCCAGGTGTTACTTTGAGTGTTCAATAAAATACTTATTATTTTTAGTCAATTGAATAGCGACCTAGGTCGCTATTTTTTTTAACTATTATTAATCTCTATTACCTTAATATTTGAAGTTTCTTTCCAGGCATGTCCATAAATCACTTCATAAGTAGCAGGTAGTTTGTCATCTTGTCTAAAAGATTCATACATCTTAATCATGAGTTGAAACTTGTCTTTGCCCATAAGAGATTTTGAACGAGTATCAACCGTTTGTGCGCCAATGGCTTTTAGATCTCTAAGTAAGTCGATAACGGTTTGGTAAGTCAATGTAAGTGTTTCCATTTCCATGACAGGTGATTGAAAGCCAGTGTTAAGCAATTGATCGCCAATGTCATGCATGTCAGTGAATGTATTGACGTGAGTATCATTATCGACCACTGACCAGCTTTTTTTAAGCTCTTTAAGGGTGTCTGGGCCGAAGGTCGAAAACAGGATT
>JAHZJR010000081.1 GCA_022600805.1 Pseudomonadota bacterium | reverse complement strand
TGTGAATTTTCATCTATGAATGTTTTTACCCATCCCTCATCAGGTATAATCCATCCATTGTCATTTGTTGTATTTGCATAAGATACAGCATTGTCAATATCTGTTTCATATAAATTAAAACTAGATTTAGCACCACATTCAAATGTAGTACCATCAGCTGCTCTCCACATATAATATCCATTAGGTCTTGTCTCATCAGCTCTTGTCCCCGTATCCCAATAACTCATCATTGGGTAATATGGATTTGTTCCAACATATTGTGGTTCTGTTGCAACATAATATCCGTATCTTGTATCACATACCCATTCCCACATTGAAATATTTCCACTCTTATATTCTTCTTCAACGTATTTCCAATATCCCCATCCACCAAAGGTATAGGTTGCATTGTATTCGTCAGATAATGTTTGACTAAAGTCTCTTGCAACAAGACAATAGTTGGGGTCAGCAATTGGTGCAACACATGCATCAAGTAATGTGGGATAGGTAACTGTTATATTACATGAAGCACCAACTACATCATCTTGGAACCTCTCTTTGAAAGGTGTAAAGGTAAAAGGTTGTTGTATTTCTACTTGGGGGTCAATAAGTGTGTTATTAACTCTGGCAATAATATCTTTTAGGTTTTCTATACAATCACTTTGTTTTCTCATTATGGAAGTTTCATCTTCCAATGATTGTGTCATACAGATGAGGTTGAAATTGAATGAACTTATTTTATCGGTTGCACTTACACTGATGGGGTTTAGAAAGATGTATGGATAGTATGGTGCTTCTTGAGAGTCAGGGGTCATAATATCAGAGATATCCCCATACCCAAATGTATTAACAAAAAAGTGACCTTGAACTTTCTGTTTAAATATGTCTATTATTTCTTTGTAAGTCATTCTTCTTAAGTTCTTCTTTTTGTTTTTCCATTTTATCTTTATTCCAAGCTAACCAGTTGAATGCAGATATTAATGGTTTATCTGTTACTTGCTCTATTACCAAAAATTTCCCCTCAGCTAATGTTAGTATAATATCATACCAAATGTTTTTTATTTCATCTGTGGTTTGTTTTATTTCTGTTTTTGCATATCCATCATCGTCACCACCAAATAGATTTGTGTAATTCTTATATAAACTATTTCTATAAGATATAAAACTCTGTATACCTTGCCATACTCCTGATATCATAAATTCCTCTGTTGGTTTTACTCCCCATAATGTTTGTATAATATCTTTGATTGATTTATTATAACCTTCTGATAAATATATTTCCATATCAATAAACTTACCTAATGTCATTGATTGCAATTGAATATACTCACCTCCCATATAATTTTTGTTTAACTCTTTGTGTTCAGGATATAACATAACATATATAAACGATATTAAGAGTTGTATTGTTTTATTTGGTATTATATCAACCTCATCATAGGGGATACCAAAAGTTAGTGATATAATTTTTTTATGATTGAATTCTAAACCAATATCAAACTTGGTTATTTCTTGCCATTTATCAATAGGTAAATCTTCAGGTAGAGAATATTCTTTGTCTTTTATTACCAGTGTATACATATAACTAAATAGTTTATTTTATCCAATTGTATTGTCCCCTATTCTTTTTTGTCTTCCTTGCATAGTTGGTGATTGCTAATGACATAACACAGTCATCGTGTAGTCCTGTAGGGGCACCATATTTTATTGTTCTTGTCTTGGAACTGTACTCATAAGTGAATGATTGCAATTCGTTATATAAGGGAGCAAATAATTTCTGTGAGGGTATGTATAGGTCACCTTGGTTAAAGTCCAATATCAACCCCTCTATTATCTCCTGTTTGGATTTATTGTTTGTTACAAAGGGGTCAATGTTATTGTACTTCTTCTTTATCTGTTCATAAACTACATCACCTATACTGTTAACCTCAATCATTGCACTAGCTTTATGTTTCTTAAGTAGTGTAACAATGTTATCGATTATACTGGTCCACTCTGTTCTTCTCTCTCTGTATATTTCTATTACATCCCCTTTCTCATCCATGAATATTGCAACCGTATAATCTTCTTGTCTACCCAAATCAATACCACAATATATCTTACCTTTTGGTGATGGATATTCATTGAATGTTTTTATTCCATTGAATACTTCCCCTCCACCATCTATAAAGTCAGCAAGATATTCCTGTTTAAAGACATTTTCAGGTAGCGTCCTTCTACTATCTTCTATCTCCTTAACATCTGCATATGGATTGTCCATAGATGTCCCCTTATAACTTATGTATTCATTATGAGCATCTGATAGACCCATCTGATATAAATTGTAAAACCAGTTCTTACCTTTGGGGGTAGAAAGGAATAAACACTTCTTTCCTCTAACTAGTAGTGTAGGTTTTATTGCTTCGTTCCACGCTTCTTCCTTAATGAAAGCAGCCTCGTCAATAATACAATAATCAATAGTATAACCTCGAATATTATCGTAACGTTCTGCACTCCTAAATATTATTTCTGACCCGTTCTTAAGTGTTATTATATTCTCCGAGTAGTTACAACTGTCAACGATACCAGTGTCTACTATTGCTTTGAATAATTCTTTCTGTACCTTTGTGGTTTGTGAATACACCGGACTTACCCATAAAATAGTCGTAACAGGATTATTAATCGACCAATCCAATACTAAATTCATTGCCAGTAGACTCTTACCGCTTTGTCTACCTATTGCAACAACATGATACTTATAAGGACTTCTTATCCCCTGTATTATCTCCTGTTGCTTCTTCGTCGGTACTATCCCTATTAGTTTCTGTTCCAAAATCAAATATAACTTTTGTCAAAGGTTTATCACCCCCACCACTGAGTTCTGTTCTTTGTAGTTTTGGAAGTATGAAATCAGAATAAGCTTCAACAATCTTTAATGCTTCTTTTGGATTGTCTGCAGCAACCTGTTGTAACCACTTCTGAATGTCAGGTAGTGATGACTCTATTAGAGCCTTAAATGCTAGTCTGATTTCTTCTGTGGTTTTGTTTACTGACCCCTTCTTTCTTCCTTTGGGGTTTCCTGATTGTCCTTTCTTAAATGGCATTACTGGTAATTGTTGTTATCAATAAATATAATTTTCTAATAGGTTGTCAAACCATGAGTCTAAATCATAGTATCTACTACCATCATTTAACATATCATCACATACTAATAGATTAGGGGGGAACCTACCTTGTTGCTTGTATTCTGTATTTCTATATTCATTTTTTATCCCTTTAAAAAAATCTATTCTTTTATTTCTATTTGCTTTCATATCAAAGTTTATGTTCTCATCTACAAAAGGTATACTACAATCGTTAAACCAACTTATTCCTTTAGAGTATATCATATATCTAATTTTGTTTGTTCTTCTTTTATTACCCCCTTAAAATACTTTACAAGGTCTTGTCGTGATACACTTAACCTTTGCTCAGCAATATCGATATACTCAGGTGTCATTTCTATACCAACAAAGTTTCTGTCTAATAGTTTGGATGCTACACCAGTTGTTCCACTTCCCATGAACGGGTCTAATACCCAATCCCCCTCCCTCGTAAATAAGGTTATTATATAACTCATCAGTTTAACTGGTTTGGTGGTGGGGTGATTATTTTTACTTTTAGCGTGTTTATAGTCAGGTTTATCACAACCACAACTTTCATTAGTACCAGACAACTCCCACTTATCACATTTAAGACATTTTTTATTTTGATTAGTAATAGCCCTTTCTTTTTCTTCACCAGTCATACCTAAGTCCTTTTCCTTCTTTGATGGTTTAGGGGTCTGTAAAAATGGATATGTTCTTTTTACATTATCAGGTAATTCCTCAAAGTTTAATACATTATCTATATAACTTTTTTGTCCGTGAGGTTTCATACCTATTATGATATGTTCTACTGCTGGTTTAGGTTGAAATCCTAATTTACTTCCTTCGTATTTTGTTCCATCTAATCCCCTCTTTTCTATCATCTTACTTGTATCACTGGCTTTAGGGAACCCTGTATGATAAGTCCATAGTATAGGACTGAACGACATATCGAACCCTGCGTCTTCTAAGTCCTTAATCATTCTGTATAATACATCAGAACGTGGTGAGGACATAACTGCGATGAATGAACCAGGTTTTAACACTCTATAACATTCTTTCCATATATCTACATCAGGTAATACTTTATCCCAGTCTTTACCCATAAAAGATATTCCGTATGGAGGGTCTGTTGCTAGTAGGTCTATTGAACCTTCTTTTAATAGTTTTAATTCTATTTTACTATCTCCGTTTAATAATATTTTATTCATAGTCAAACTCTTCTTTTAAAATGAAACATACACTGTTTCCTGCTTTACTGTATGTTCCTGACATCTCTTGAATTAATGTAATTAGTAATTCATATTTCTGTTCATTATTTAAATTATCGATGATATTTCTTTGATATTTGTTTTATTATTGTTAGATGACACCCCCCACAGTTTTTACCTATTCTTCTATCTGCATTGTATAATATATTATATAACCTATATACCTTTTCTAAATCCTTTCTGTCTTTCTTTCCATAGTTAAAGAACCATGCTCTATTGTTTCTTACCCATTCCTCTAATACTTCTAGTTCTGTTGGTGGTGGTGGTGTTACAGCAGGTTTTACCCTCAATGTAATGTCTTTGTTATTATGATAGTTTTTTGCCATAGTTTTCTAATATTTTTGTTCTTAGTATTTTTATTGTTTTATTATCTAGATTTAATTCTTTTTTATCTACTGTAAACAATTTTAATCTCAAGTATTCTAACCCATCTTTTATATTCTTTACTACAGTTGTTCTTGGTATATTCAATCTTCTACTTACCTCTGCATAATTGTTTAACGTAAAGTATAGTAAGAGTAACATCACATAATATCTTTCTTTGTTTGTTCCTTGATACATTTCATCTAATATGTTTAATACCTCCTCTATTTGTTCATCTTGTTCTAAGTCATATTCTTTTTCTTTTATTTGACTTATCTCTTTATATTCTGTTGTCTGTTGTTTCTTATATAATTTATAATGGTCACTGGTTGTGCTTCTTGATTGGTTGAGGGCAATCCTAACTATAAACCATTGTGCTGAGTTATCTCTAATTAGTTGTTCAGCTTTAGGATGTTGGATGAATATCATTAATACTTCATGAAATAAATCCTCTTTAACACTATCGTTTTCGTATTTGATTGCCCCTTTGACCCAACCTTTTATCTTCTCGTAATTCTTATTTACCCAATCATTTACCATTTAATTCCATGTCTTCCCTTTTATACAATCAGATATTGTTGTAGGGTGACATTCATATTCTCTTGCTAAACTTGCAAATGTTGTGTGTGACTTATCAATATATTGTTTTTGGATAGATTTGCATTTCTCCATTGATAATTTATTATAACTTCTTTTTCTTATGTTTTCTTTCTGTGTAACAAGTTCCAAGTTTTCTAACCTATTATCAGCTTTATTTTCGTTTATATGGTTTATCTCCATCCCTTTGGGTATATCCCCCATAAAGGTCTGCCAAACCATTCTATGGACGTATATTGATTCAGTACATCCTTCGTCATAAGCTTTAATTTGTTTATATCCATCTGAATGGGTATAAGGTTTCATTTTGTATCCGTTGGAGTTATATACTTCTCCATCTTTGTTACAGTTGTATTCCATTGTATTTGATTTGTTTTATAAATATATCCAAATTTCAAAAAGTTCTCAACAATAAAATATTTTTTACTATTTAGTCTTTTTCAAAAGTTGTTCATATTTATTAACATCAAATCGAGTGGACAAGTGAGTATAGTGTAGACACCTTTCTCTCCCCATGAACGTAAGTTAATTAGCGAGTATACCTTTGGAAACTTCAGTTGTAATAGCCTGTTTGGAACAGATACCTTACCTCTTATTGAGAGGTGTCTTTTCTTGCCTACTTCTTTAAGACACCTTTCTATTCCCGTAAGTTGTCACACTGCGTGTTCCCATTTACTTCCCAAAAGTTTCCCATAATTCTTAAGAATTTCCCATGATTATTTGAAACTTCCCATTTTCTTTTTTATGTTTGTATTATAATCAAAAAAAGAAATATTATGGATTTATTAGAAACAATTACTTACGAGGGTATGACT
>JAHZJR010000053.1 GCA_022600805.1 Pseudomonadota bacterium | reverse complement strand
GCATTTAACGCTTGGCGTATTACCAAAAACCAACTAACCGATCTCATCAACGAAGCTTATGTGATTGAAAAAGAACAAGTCTTCGATGTGATTCAAGAATATTTGTGCTATTTAATTCAATGTGTCGATAGACTAAGCTTTGACATTCTTGATGCGAAAAAACGCCAAGAATTAGTCATCGCACTCGCCAAACAATCTGCTGATTATTATCATGAAAACAAAGATGAGCGTATTGGGCCGGGCGATCATTGGCAAGAATTTATCCAAACCTACAATTCACGCTCTCAAGACTATAGCGATTATGCCTTTCAAGACGGCGAACCTAACTATTTATTCATGCGCTATTTTGGCGAAAAAATCCATCAAGCTATGAGCGCATCAGATGACAAATGGATTATTCAACAAATAGTTGAAATTCAAGCACCAAAAGCTTTTAAATCCATCCAAAAAAGTGTTAATGACTTGGTAGCCGTCAACCAAATTATCTCAAGGGAAGAGAAAGTAGCACAAAAAAAGAACAAAATCCCGCGCTCTAAACGAAAATCCACGCGGCAAGATGTTGCCTATAACAACAAATCATCCAGCGATCATATTACTTAACTTGTAATTTGACTTACTTGTCCATAGATAATAATTAATACCAACGAAAGCTAAAGACAAATTTATGATTACCATGTGCACAAGCTGTGGCGGACTTAATAAGATCCCGTCAGAGAAATTAAACAGCAATCCAAACTGCGGTAAATGCAAACAACCACTATATAAAGGTGAGCCAATTTCTATGACGGGTGCGCAACTTACTCGCGCTATTGACAAAACAGATGAACTTTTGGTGGTTGATTTTTGGGCAACTTGGTGTGGCCCATGCCAACAGTTCGCCCCTACTTTCACACAAACTGCTAATCAGCTTGAACCGAAAGCGCGCTTTATCAAAATTGAAACTGAAGCCGAGCAGGCGATTGCCGCTAAATATGCTATTCGCTCAATTCCTACTTTGGTTCTATTTAAAAATGGCCAAGAAATTGATCGCGTGTCTGGTGCACTCAGCGCCCCAGATTTTAATAACTGGATTTCCCAACATTTATAAACAATATACTCAAATAACAAGGGTTGGTCAGTTTTATTTGTTGTAAGAATTTAGTGCAAGCCTTTCGGGTATTATGTAGTCTCTAGAACTTCCGAATTACTATGGATATTGTTACACAAGCATTGTTAGGATCGGCAGTTGCACAACTCGGCGCAAAAAATCATGAATTAAAAATTGCAGCATTTGTCGGCTGTATAGCTGGAATTCTAGCCGACGCTGATATATTTATTCGATCTACTAGCGATCCATTGCTATTGCTAGATTATCACCGACACTTTACCCATGCAATTGCATTTATCCCTATTGGAGCACTAATTGGAGCCTTGGTATGTTGGCCCTTTGTAAGACAAAAAATAAACTTTGGACGTCTGTATTTTTTTGCTTTTTTAGGATATCTGTTAAGCGGTATCTTGGATGCTTTCACCGGATACGGCACTCATCTATTTTTACCATTCTCAGATGTACGAGTAGCTGCAAATCTAATTTCAATTATCGATCCTATATTTACAGTATCTTTGCTGGTTGGTGTTATTGGCAACTTAAAATACAAATCAAAGAAAGTTATAATTGTTAGCTTGTTATTCTGTAGTGCTTACTTAGCTACTGCTTACTTACAGCAAAATCGAGCAACCAACATTCAATCTGAAATCGCTAACAAACGTGGCCATATCATTGAGAAATCTATCATTAAGCCAACCTTAGGCAATATCATACTATGGCGCTCGATCTATCTTTATCAAGGCAAGTACTATATCGATGCAATTAGAGTTGGGTTAACTAAGGATAATGTTTATCAAGGAGAAGTCGTTCAAAGCGTAATAGTAAAAAATAACTTTTCTACAATAGACAGCGACAGCCTACTGTATCAAGACATTGTGCGTTTTCAGACATTTTCTAATAACTACATTGCTCTAGATCCCCGTAATCAATCAATTTTAGGCGATATCAGATACTCAATGCTTCCAACAAGTGCCAACCCCTTATGGGGAATTACCATTAATCCTGGCAAGACGGATGAACATACACCTTATCTAACCATGCGAGAACATAATGCAAAATTACGTCAGCAATATTTCGATATGGTTTTAGGGCAATATATAAAACAATAATCTCATATAAATACAGAAACCTAGCACTTCAGCTATAAAAATCGTCACTTAAGTGAAAATTTCCAAAATTTATTGATAGAAGTTCAAATAAAAACCCGTCTTATTGTTAACTATCATGAAAACAGTATTTTTATAGATAACCATCTAATGTAAATTTTTGTGTAGCTTCTGCTCACAAAACCCAAGACCAGCCGTGTATCATTTATTTAGATAAAAAAAACCCCCAGCATCAATCGATGTCTGGGGGTTTTTAGAATTAAAGCCTAGCAATGTCCTACTCTCACATGGGGAGACCCCACACTACCATCGGCGCTAAGTGGTTTCACTTCTGAGTTCGGAATGGGATCAGGTGGGTCACACTTGCTATTGTCACTAAGCAAACTGGTTGCAACGCTGAAATAAATACAGCATCTGCTAATTAAAAAGTTTTTATATCGTGATTATAAAATAATCTGAGATATAACAATTAATACATTCATAAAGTTTGAACACTTACTCAGTGTATTGCATGACACACCAACACAAAAACTATAGATTGAATAATAATTATCCAAATAATTTGGGTGTTATATGGTCAAGCCTCACGATCAATTAGTACATGTTAGCTTCACGTATCACTACGCTTCCACACCATGCCTATCAACCTCGTAGTCTTCGAGGGATCTTTAGGGATATTAAATATCCAGGGAGACCTAATCTTGGGAGGGGCTTCCCGCTTAGATGCTTTCAGCGGTTATCCTTTCCAAACATAGCTACTCGGCAATGCGACTGGCGTCACAACCGAAACACCAGAGGTTTGTCCATTCCGGTCCTCTCGTACTAAGAACAGCTTCCCTCAAGTCTCCAACGCCCACGGTAGATAGGGACCGAACTGTCTCACGACGTTCTAAACCCAGCTCGCGTACCACTTTAAATGGCGAACAGCCATACCCTTGGGACCTGCTTCAGCCCCAGGATGTGATGAGCCGACATCGAGGTGCCAAACACCGCCGTCGATGTGAACTCTTGGGCGGTATCAGCCTGTTATCCCCGGCGTACCTTTTATCCGTTGAGCGATGGTCCTTCCACTCAGAACCACCGGATCACTAAGACCTAGTTTCCTACCTGCTCGACGTGTCTGTCTCGCAGTCAAGCACCCTTTTACCTTTGCGCTCATTGCACGATGTCCGACCGTGCTGAGGGTACCTTTGCGCTCCTCCGTTACTCTTTGGGAGGAGACCGCCCCAGTCAAACTACCCACCATGCATTGTTCCCGATCCAGATAATGGACCAAGGTTAGAACCCCAACCATACCAGGGTGGTATTTCAAGGATGGCTCCACTCTAACTAGCGTTAAAGTTTCAAAGCCTCCCACCTATCCTACACAAGTAGGATCAGAGTTCAATGCAAAGCTGTAGTAAAGGTGCACGGGGTCTTTCCGTCTGGCCGCGGGTATACTGCATCTTAACAGCAATTTCAATTTCACTGAGTCTCGGGTGGAGACAGTGTGGCCCTCGTTACGCCATTCGTGCAGGTCGGAACTTACCCGACAAGGAATTTCGCTACCTTAGGACCGTTATAGTTACGGCCGCCGTTTACTTGGGCTTCGATCAAAAGCTTCGGACGAATCCTAACCTCATCAATTAACCTTCAAGCACCGGGCAGGCGTCACACCCTATACGTCCACTTACGTGTTTGCAGAGTGCTGTGTTTTTAATAAACAGTCGGAGCCACCTGGTATCTTCAACTCTCTATAGCTTATTCAGCTAGTGAAATCACCACAAAGAGCACACCTTCTCCCGAAGTTACGGTGTCATTTTGCCTAGTTCCTTCACCCGAGTTCTCTCAAGCGCCTTAGAATTCTCATCTCGTCCACCTGTGTCGGTTTGGGGTACGGTTTCATATAACCTGAAGCTTAGAGGATTTTCCTGGAAGCATGGTATCACTCACTTCTCCCAAAAGAGGGATCGTCATAACGCCTTGAAATAGAGGTTCCCGGATTTTCCTAAGAACCATTTCTACACGCTTAAACTTGGACAACCATCGCCAAGCTGAGCTAACCTTCTCCGTCTTCCCATCGCAGTTATATGAAGTACAGGAATATTAACCTGTTTCCCATCGACTACGCATTTCTGCCTCGCCTTAGGGGCCGACTAACCCTACGCCGATTAACGTTGCGTAGGAAACCTTGGACTTCTGGCGAGGGGGTTTTTCACCCCCTTTATCGTTACTCATGTCAGCATTCGCACTTCTGATACCTCCAGCATCCCTCACAGGACACCTTCAACGGCTTACAGAACGCTCTCCTACCATCGCAATAAATTGCGATCCATAGCTTCGGTATGTAGTTTTAGCCCCGTTAAATCTTCCGCGCAAACCGACTCGACCAGTGAGCTATTACGCACTCTTTAAAGGAATGGCTGCTTCTAAGCCAACCTCCTGGCTGTCTGGGCCTTTTCACATCGTTTCCCACTTAACTACAATTTTGGGACCTTAGCTGATGGTCTGGGTTGTTTCCCTTTCCACTACGGACGTTAGCACCCGCAGTGTGTCTGCCATGCTCATACTTTCAGGTATTCGGAGTTTGCAATGGTTTACTAAGTCTTGACGACCCGCTAGCCATAACAGTGCTCTACCCCCTGAAGTAATACATGACGCTCTACCTAAATAGATTTCGGAGAGAACCAGCTATCTCCGGGTTTGTTTGGCCTTTCACCCCTATCCACAGCTCATCCCCTCATTTTTCAACATAAGTGGGTTCGGGCCTCCAGTTAGTTTTACCTAACCTTCACCCTGGCCATGGATAGATCACCCGGTTTCGGGTCTACTCCCAGCTACTAATCGCCCATTTAAGACTCGGTTTCCCTACGGCTCCCCTATTGGTTAACCTTGCAACTGAGAAGTAAGTCGCTGACCCATTATACAAAAGGTACGCAGTCACGGAATAAATCCGCTCCTACTGCTTGTATGCATACGATTTCAGGTTCTATTTCACTCCCCTCCCGGGGTTCTTTTCGCCTTTCCCTCACGGTACTTGTTCACTATCGGTCATTAGAGAGTATTTAGCCTTGGAGGGTGGTCCCCCCATATTCAAACAGCGTTTCACGTGCGCCGCCTTACTCGATTTCACCTAAATTAAATTTTCCTATACGGGACTATCACCCTGTATCGTTGAACTTTCCAGAACATTCTAGTAATTTAAAATAGGCTTAAGGGCTGGTCCCCGTTCGCTCGCCGCTACTAAGGGAATCTCGGTTGATTTCTTTTCCTCTAGGTACTTAGATGTTTCAGTTCCCTAGGTTAGCTTCAGTGACCTATGTATTCAGTCAAAGATAATGATCTGATGATCATTGGGTTTTCCCATTCGGAGATCTCCGGGTTAAAGCTTATTTATCAGCTAACCGAAGCTTATCGCAGATTATCACGTCCTTCATCGCCTTCTAATGCCAAGGCATCCGTCGTATGCACTTATTCACTTGACCATATAACCCCAAAGTATCTGAGTTACATGGTTCTTATTCACCAAGAAGTCACAAATTGTGATAAATCACAATCGGTGAATTCTATTTTTATTTTTCAAAGAGAGAAATTAATCTCTCAATGAGAATCCATATTTTTTGAAATTGTTGTGTCAATGCAATACACCAATGATAACTGTCATCACAACAGTTATCGCGTTGTTATATTGTATATTTACAAACTTTACTTCATGTATTAAATTGTTAAAGAGCTCCAAACCCGAAGGATTGGTATAAAAACTTAAACAAAGTAATGGTTACATTAACTTGTTTAAGTTTTTAAACTTTAGATTAAGTGGTGGAGCCAGGGAGGATCGAACTCCCGACCTCTTGCGTGCAAGGCAAGCGCTCTCCCAGCTGAGCTATGGCCCCAATAAGTTATGATAATATCATAAAATGGTGGGTCTGGGTGGATTTGAACCACCGACCTCACCCTTATCAGGGGTGCGCTCTAACCAACTGAGCTACAGACCCTGAAAAAACGAAAATTCGCTTCTAGGGAACACTTAGTCTATCTTCTTTAAATTTTATCAAACAACTTGTTGTGGACACTCATACTTATCTTAAGGAGGTGATCCAACCCCAGCTTCCGCTAGGGTTACCTTGTTACGACTTTACCCCAGTCATGAATCACACCGTGGTAACCGTCCCCTGTAAACAGTTAGACTAGCTACTTCTGGTGCAACCCACTCCCATGGTATGACGGGCGGTGTGTACAAGACCCGGGAACGTATTCACCGTGGCATTCTGATCCACGATTACTAGCGATTCCGACTTCACGGAGTCGAGTTGCAGACTCCGATCCGGACTACGAAAAGGTTTATGAGATTAGCACCACCTCGCGGCTTAGCAACCCTTTGTCCTTCCCATTGTAGCACGTGTGTAGCCCTGGTCGTAAGGGCCATGATGACTTGACGTCGTCCCCGCCTTCCTCCGGTTTATCACCGGCAGTCTCCTTATAGTTCCCACCATGATGTGCTGGCAAATAAGGATAAGGGTTGCGCTCGTTACGGGACTTAACCCAACATCTCACGACACGAGCTGACGACAGCCATGCAGCACCTGTATCACGGTTCCCGAAGGCACCAATCCATCTCTGGAAAGTTCCGTGTATGTCAAGACCAGGTAAGGTTCTTCGCGTTGCATCGAATTAAACCACATGCTCCACCGCTTGTGCGGGTCCCCGTCAATTCCTTTGAGTTTTAACCTTGCGGCCGTACTCCCCAGGCGGACAACTTAACGCGTTAGCTTCGCCACTAAGAGGTAAACCCTCCCAACGGCTAGTTGTCATCGTTTACGGCGTGGACTACCAGGGTATCTAATCCTGTTTGCTACCCACGCTTTCGTACCTCAGTGTCAGTATTAGTCCAGAAAGCTGCCTTCGCCATTGATGTTCCTTCAGATATCTACGCATTTCACCGCTACACCTGAAATTCCACTTTCCTCTCCTATACTCTAGTTTGCCAGTTTCAAATGCAGTTCCCAGGTTGAGCCCGGGGCTTTCACATCTGACTTAACAAACCACCTACGCACGCTTTACGCCCAGTAATTCCGATTAACGCTTGCACCCTCCGTATTACCGCGGCTGCTGGCACGGAGTTAGCCGGTGCTTCTTCTAAAGTTAACGTCAAGGCTAAAGAGTATTAATCTTTAGCTTTTCTTCACAATTGAAAGTGCTTTACAACCCTCAGGCCTTCTTCACACACGCGGTATTGCTGGATCAGGGTTGCCCCCATTGTCCAATATTCCCCACTGCTGCCTCCCGTAGGAGTCTGGGCCGTGTCTCAGTCCCAGTGTGGCTGATCATCCTCTCAGACCAGCTAAAGATCGTTGCCTTGGTGAGCTTTTACCTCACCAACAAGCTAATCTTACGCAGGCTCATCAAATAGCGAAAGCTTATAAATAGAGGCCCTCTTTACTCCGTAGAGATTATGCGGTATTAATCCGGATTTCTCCGGGCTATCCCCCACTATTTGGCAGATTCCTACGCGTTACTCACCCGTCCGCCACTCGACGCCTACTAGCAAGCTAGTATCGTTTCCGTTCGACTTGCATGTGTTAAGCATACCGCCAGCGTTCAATCTGAGCCAGGATCAAACTCTTCAGTTCAATTCTAACTATTTAGAACATTGGCAACATTTATAAATAAATGCGCTTTGCGTTCAATTTTTTTAAAAGCTTAATTGCTTTAGTTTTTTATGTGCACTTGCACAATTTAATGTACGAGTGCCCACACAAGTTGTTTGATATATTTTTAAAGAGCTACTGCAAAAATGTAATTGTTATGCAGTGAAAGATGGAAATTATACAGCGTTAATTTAACTTGTCAACACTTATTTTCAACTTTCTTTTGCAAAAAACTTTTTACCGTTTTGGTGCAGTGAAAGCGCAGAATTATACTGCGTATTGTTCGTAGGTCAAGTGTTATTTCGTTTATTTTCTAAATTAATTATTTAAGGTGCCAGCTTGCTCTCTGGAACCGCTCTATTAAGCCACTCATCGGCATCATCGATATCAACAATATTTTGTTGACTGTCAATCATCTCAAGGTCGTTATCATTCCAACCTTTGATGCCCATCTTTAATGAACGTACATTTTCAAACCCCATCATCTGCATCGTTTTTGCCGCCAGTGCACTTCTATTGCCCGATCGACATATAACTACAATATTTTGATCACGTGCTTCTGCTAGCTTAGGTACAGTATCATCATAGTTCCATACGCAAGCCCCTTCAAGCACGCCCCTAGGAACGTGTAATGAATTTTTAATATGCATTGTCTGGAATTCGTCTGTTTCTCTAATATCTAATAGAATAAGTTCTGGCGTACTTTCAATTTCCTCTTCTAAATCCCATGGGAAAATCTCATCGACTGTTTTTAATGCTGTGTCAACTAGCTGCTGATATTGATCCATAACTTCCTACTTTTATTTGCAATAACCCTTTTCGGTTACCATGACTGCCACTTCAACTCGAGAAGACAAAGAGAGTTTCTTTAAAATTGATTTAACATGTAATTTTACCGTGCCATCCGAAATCCCGAGTTCTCTAGCGATAACCTTATTACTATGCCCGATTGAGACTTGACAGGCGACCTCTTTTTCACGATTGGTCAATACTTCAAATGAGGCTTCACTCTCAGTTAGCTCATTGCGCAATACTTTAGCTAATATATGTGTCATGTCTTGTGCCACCACAATTGAACCTTTGGAAATTTCATTGAGCGCTTCAACAAGTTCATCAGGATCCATATCTTTTAGCAAATAGCCCTGAGCACCGTATTTAAGGCAGTCTCGTAGATCAGTCTCTTCGGTGCTGGTTGTGAGCATGACCACCGGCGCAGGAATCTGACGTTTTTTTAAGATCTGCAAAACTTCAATACCCGACATTTGCGGCATACGCAAATCTAGCAAGATAATATCTACTTCTAATGAACTGATTTCTTCTAGGCCCTGTTCAGGGGATGAAGCAGCACTAGCTAAAATGTCTTTTGACTCCAATAGAGCGATCAACCCATTTCTAAATAGTGCATGATCATCAATAATATATATATTCATATGCTTTTACTTGGCAAAATTAACAGTAATCCGAGTCCCTTCATCAACCTCAGACTCAACCTCAATCTTAGCGCCAATTCGCTGAGCGCGCTCTTTCATAATATTCATGCCAATATTATTCCCCATTATTTCACTAGTGCCCGAGTCTTTTACAAAGCCAATACCATCATCTTCAATCAGCAACTGACAACTTGGTTGAGCGGTTAGTAAAATCCTAACATTTCGAGCACTGGCATGTTTGCGGATATTAGACAAAGCCTCTTGAGTAATGCGCATTATTTGCATCTCTACTTCAGGATCAACCTTAATTTTACCTTTAACCTGCAAAAAAGTAGCGATCCCCTCTTCAGATTTAAAACGGTTCACTAAATTTTCTAATGATACCTCAATCCCCTTAGGGTCTAAGGGTACTCGGAAATTACACATCAACTCTCGCAATTCTTGATTTGCTTGGGTAATATTAGTTTGTAAGGCTTCAATTTGATGATATGCGTCTAACTGTTTAGCCTGCTTTAAGGAGTTTCCTAAGACGCTTACTTGCAATTTAAGACTATAAATAGTTTGAGCTAAAGAATCATGAATTTCTTGCGATAAAAATAGCCGCTCTTGCGACAACTCCATGCGTTTAGTTTGCTCATTTAAGGTAGATTTGTCTAGTGCAATAGCGATATTTTCAGCAATAGATTCTAATAATGCCCTTTCATCAAAAGATAGCGAGGGTTCGCTATCAAAGAATAAATTAAATATACCCAATGTTTTACCGTGATGGCGTAACGGGATAAAAATAGTGCCTACATCAGCCACTTGTCTAGACTCCTGGCCTACGCATTTTGCACAAGAGTGTACACTAAACTGTACGCCCGCTTCTTTGGCCATGGCCACTTCCCCGCAAAAACAATCACTGTTTAATACTTGCAGCTCCTGACCTTGCGGATCAATCACCCCGTACTGAGCAACTAAATATAACTCTCCATTCTCTGCCAAACTTCTAGCAGCGCCCGAACTAGCGCCAGTCATACTTACAAACACGCCTAAAAAGTACTCAAATAGCTCATCGGTTGAGTGCAATTGGTTGAGTTTTGATGACACGCTATAAAGTGTTTCCAAAGAGGCCGATTTATGACTAAGACGCTGAATTTGCTTCTTAAGAATATTTTCCATATCATCATAAAGATGCTGATTTTCATCAATCAAATGGTTAATAGCTTTTGCCACAGGCTGAAAGGTTGTATCTCGAACCTCATCTAAACGCATATTTTGGTTAGCCTTAAAACCTGATACCCAAGCCTGTAAGTTAGCAAAAGGCAATAAGAAATCTTTACGAATTGAGAGGTATAAGCCTAGATAAACCAATAAAATTAAAAGCATCAAAAGCACATCAACTACATTATTAGTTTTATAGGCCAGGTTAATTTCAACAAACAGAATGGGAGATAGTAGCGCTGTCACTATAAAGTAAAGATAGAATTTATATTGAATTTTCATGTCAGCCTACTTGCCAATACAAAAAGAAGAAAAAATTTCACCCAATAAATCATCTGAAGAGAACTCACCGGTAATACTGGCCATGGCTTGGCTGGCATGGCGAAGATCTTCAGCCATTAGCTCTATAGCACCGCCATCTAATTGTATCAAGGCATGATTAATCGCATCTAGCGACTCTTCAAGCGCAATAATGTGTCGTTTGCGGGCTAATACTACACCTTCTGCACCACTATCAAGGCCCGCCATATCTGCTAATGTTTGTCGTAATAAATCCACACCTTGTATGTCTTTAGCGCAAATAGACAACTGAATTGTATCGCTTTTAATCTGTTTAGTGACCTGTTCATCCGTTAAATCAATTTTATTCTTAATAATGACAAGTTTTTTAGGGTCGACGACCTCAGGCAATATGGAAAAATCAGGGCTATGATCTTGAGCGTCATACATCATTAAGACAACGTCCGCTTGAGCAATTGCATCTATTGCTCTTTTAATGCCCTCTTGCTCAACCACATCCTGGCTTTCATGCAGGCCAGCTGTGTCAATAATATTAAGTGGCATGCCATTGATATGGATGGTTTCGCGCAGTACATCTCGAGTGGTGCCAGCAATATCTGTCACAATAGCACTGGAACGTTGAGTAAGTGCATTTAATAAAGATGATTTGCCCGCATTCGGTTTGCCTGCAATGGCAACATTCAACCCTTCTCGCAAAATAGCGCCCTGCGTGGCGGCATGCAAAATTTGTTGAATTTCAGCCTGAATATTTTGTGCCTTTACTTGCACTTGCTCAGATTGCAAAAAATCAATCTCTTCATCTGAAAAATCAATCGTCGCCTCTACAAAAATACGTAGATTGATAATGGATTGAGTTAGGGCGTTTACTTGCTTTGAAAATACCCCTGATAAAGACCTAAGCGCAGAACGAGAAGCTTGTTCAGAACTAGCATCAATAATATCAGCCACTGCTTCAGCCTGCACCAAATCCATCTTTCCGTTTAAAAACGCACGCTTAGAAAATTCGCCTGGTTCGGCTGGCTGAGCGCCTAGTACAATGGCCGACTCGATTAAGCTACGCATTACGCTCAATCCGCCATGGCCTTGAAACTCGAGCACATCTTCTCCAGTAAAAGAATTTGGCCTTGGGAAAAATAGCGCAATACCTTGATCAACCTCTGATTGGTGATGATCAAAAAATGAACCATAATGCGCATAACGAGGCTTGGGCACAAAGCCCAGCATTTGTTCGGCAATGACTTGGCAAAGCGGGCCTGAAACGCGCACGACACCAATGCCGCCCTTGCCGATGCTACTGGCTAATGCACAAATGGTTGATTCACTATGGCTCATGGTTAAGTTTGCTCAAAATACTGGGATAAAAACTCATCAAAGTCTATAGTATCAGACTCTTCAATCTCACGCTGACGTTTGCAAGATGATTTTGCTTGAGCGTCAAGATAATCAAAATGAGCCTGATTAATATCATTGGCTAAAAATTCTCGACGATATTGCTTGGCAAATGTATTGGTATCATCAAAAAAACCTTGATTTTTATTGCGCATCCGCTCAAGTATTTGAGCTGAAGGTGTTAGCTCAGGATTGGTGAAGCGCCTGCAAATATCGCCCACTTGCGCTTGATAATCTTGGCTAAACAACGAGGCGCATAAATTTAAATCAGTGGCAAACTGTTCGCCAAATTCAGCAATTGAAATCTTTTTATTCTGATATTTAAGCGTTAAATTTGGCCTACGACCTTCATGAGCAATCAGCTGATCATTACTGTCAATTTCAAATTGCTCCCTAGTGGAAATAGCGGGAGAATCTTTCAAGAGGCAAAACAACAAAAATACTTCTAAAAAATGGATTTGTTGCTCGTCGATACCCATAGGCAATGACGCATTAATATCTAAAGATCTAAGTTCAATATAAGCAATGCCTTGCTTGCTCAAATTGTCTAGTGGCTTTTGACCTGCTCTTACTAGCGGTTTAGGGCGAACCGACGCATAATACTCATTTTCAATTTGCAGAATGTTGGCATTAAGCTGCTGATAATGACCATTTTTTTTAATACCGATACGCTCATATTCACTACAGCTGGCTGACATACCCGACTTCAACGAATGAATATAATGATCCAACGAATTATAGTTAGCCTTTACACCTGCCTCATCCTCACGCAAATTCTGATAGCCAATATCACCCATACGCAAGGAGGTCGCATAAGGCTCGTATAAAGTAGACTCATTAAATTCAACTAATGAATGCTGATGATAACCCTTTAAAAATGACTTACACACTGCTGGAGAGGCGCCAAACAAATAAGGCACCACCCAACCGTAGCGTACTACATTTCGCGTAAGCGCCATATAAGCTTCATCTTTATTTTGGCCATTTTTTGTTAGTACGCAGAATTTTTCGACAAACTTCTCAGAAAATGAATAATTAAAATGAATGCCAGCAATGACCTGCATCACACTACCATAACGATTCGCCAAACCTTGACGATAGACCGTTTTCATTTTTCCACGGTTACTCGAGCCATACTGAGCAATCGGGATATACGTCTTGCCACGTATCACACACGGCATGCTCGCTGGCCAAAAACTTTGATCTTTAGGCAAACGACAATATAAATAATGTTGCGTATCTTGCAAAAAATTAAGCACTGACTTGGCATCAGACAGTGGTGGCGTTACTAATTCAAGTAATGATTCTGAAAAATCAGTAGTAATATTTGGATGTGTCAAAGCACAACCTAGATTTTTTGGATGTGGTGCTTGAGACAATCCACCTTTCCTAGAAACACGCAAGCCTTCTTTTTCAATACCCATTAAATTGCCTGAAAGCAATTGGGCATGAGGCTTAAGTAATTGAATTTTTTGCGCTATATTCAAAAGGCTTACGAATTAAAATAAGGCTTATTTTACCATTAGCTTACACAATGAAGACAATCAAGGCGGTTGTTGGTGCTTTATACAACCACAAACAACAAATTCTTATTGCCAAACGTCAATCACATCAATTTATGGGTGGATTTTGGGAGCTTCCTGGCGGCAAGGTTGAATCCAACGAATCTGAACAACAAGCTATTATTAGAGAATTAAGAGAAGAGCTGGGCATTGTTGTTACGGATTTATCAATCCACCAAACCATGGTTTATCACTACACGGATAGAATAGTAAAATTAAGCATTTACACCATTAACCAATATCAACATATACCTAAAGGCATTGAGGGTCAAGAAATTGCCTGGGTTGATGTTAATCAATTACACAAACACAAACTATTGCCAACCATGAAAGCCTTTATAGATTCAATCACTCTGCCAAACAAATATTGGATCACCCCATCAAGCAATCATCAAACAGATGATTGGATGGCCAAGTTTAATGAAAAAATGACGCAAGATATTGAGCTTATTCAGCTTCGAAGCAAAATTGAGCTAGATAAAGCATTTATCACAGAACTTCACAACAAATGCCAACAATATAACATAAAGTTATTGCTCAATATACCCAACAAAACCTTTGATGAAGTCTATTGTGATGGCTGGCATCTAACCACTGGCGAAATGTTAACACTCAACAAAAGACCTTGTGACGAGAGCAAGCTACTTGGCGCATCTACTCACAATCTAAAAGAAGCATTGCAAGCTCAAGAATTGGGTGCAGATTTTGTGGTCATTTCACCGGTTCAAGCCACACAAACTCACCCTGACACCGCCCCACTTGGTTGGGATGCGGCTCAAGAAGTTGTGAATAAACTTAATATTCCAGTGTATTTTCTTGGCGGTATGAGGCTGGACGATTTGGACAAAGCCTTAATACTTGGCGCCCAAGGTATTGCTGGGGTTAGTGCGTTTTAGGGTTTTATATGGCTGATTGCAAATCGGTTTTTGAAAAATCGAAACCTTTAAATAACAAGGGCAAATTCTCATCTTTTGCTAACGCATAAGAAAACAAATCCCCAAAGTTTAATCCAGCAGGATCTTTGCCTTTGCCATATCTAAGATATGCATTCTGTGCAAGCTGTGCCTGTTTTGGCGTAACACCTTTAATCTCAAATAAATCAGACTCAAGCAATTGGTTTAGGTGAATAATACCCTCTGCACCGAGCCGATGAGAAACAACGATATACATTTCCACCATAGTAGCGCTACTAATCAATATTTTGCTAGTTTCTAGCAATACTTGCTTGTACCGATCAGCATCATCCTCTTGTAACAATATGGCAAGAAAAATCGAAGTATCTGCTACAATTTTATCGACCACTTTTAATTTGAGAGTCCAAATTCGTCATAGCCTAAAATCTCATCAGCAGATCGAGCATCTAATACTGACAAATCACTCATCTCCTCTAGTAAGCTCAGTGCCTCTTGATTTTTAACCTTGTTATTTTTAGCAGGTTGATGATGCGCTAAAAAATACTCCAACGCCTCGCCCACGGTAGCAGTTTTATTCTTGCCAGTAATCTTACTTGCAAGAATTGCCTTATGTTCAACGGATTTGTTGATAATATTCAGCGCCATACTCAGCCTCCAGTTATGATATGTAGTTATGTATATTATACATAATTATATATACATACCGACCTGTTTACAGACTTGGTGGTTATCTCACCGGTTGAAGCCACTCAAGCCCATCCAGACACCACTCTACGAGGTTGGGATGCAGCACAAGAGGTTGCTAATAAAATTCTTTTCATTCTACAAGCCATCTGCCGACCCAGGTTTGCCAATTATAAGCTCACCACCGCCATCTTCTTGCATAACTCCGATATATTTCAATGTACCACCATCGTTATACCAAAGAAAATATGCGCCCACATGTTCGGTCTCTCCACTACGATCAGAGGCGTATTTTACATATTCAATATTTAAAGTTTTATCACCTTCTTTTAAAGTTAACGGCAATCCCGTCATAGGAAAAAGATTCGGATTCATCATAGCTATCATTTTATTGTCAGCTATATTTGCATTGCAGTCATTTACATCGCCTGCAGCACATAAAAACCCTGTCCTCGAAGAACTATCTGTAAAGTTTACATAATTATCTTTATACATGTCTATGTACATTTCTACATTGCTACTATTGACAAGGTCAGTATCTGAAGGTGCTTCACTTAATTTTTTGAAATGGCCGTAAGTTATTCCCGCATCAGGCTTCATATAATACTTCGAAGTGTCTACATAGCCAGTATCCCTCCAGCTATCTATATCTGAATTGTCTGCAGCTCCGTCTTTAGCAGCGTAAGTGCTAGTTGTTCTTGCTATTTTTCCACTATTATCAGGAAAAACAGCCTCGGCAGCAAATTTATTATATCTATCTAAAGTCATATAAATAACATCAAACTCTACGCCTTTTGTGCAGCTAGAAAGATCAATTGGAAATTTAGAATTAATGCTAGTTTTCGCCCCGCTCAAATCAAAGGTCAAATCATCTCCCTCCCAAATTGTACATCTTTGCTCATTTCCAATCTCAACTCTACCTAGCTCAATCTTATATATTGTAAGAATATCAGAAGTAGCTTTGCCGAGACATCTACCATAATTGCCATCAGATAAAGAAAAACTTCCTGCAGAAGCAATTGCCGAACAGGTTGATACACAACCACTTTGATGTGCCATAGTAGGGCTAGAGCAAAATGTAGGTGCTGCAGCAAAAGACTGAGACGTAAGCAGCACGCCAATTATTAATAAAATTCTTTTCATGTTACTAACTCCTATCGAATGCTAACTGTAAATCCACCTTTTTGCTTAACGATGGTGTTGGTTCTTCTAACTTTTTCAAGTCGTTTATCTTTCATGCTTTTAAGGTTATCAAATGCAACTGTAGAGATAAAAGGTTTTGCTGGTTTTGACCGCTTGCCAAAGTGATAAGTTAATTTGGCAAATTTCTCACTGGATTTAGTGCCATCATAATCATGAATACCTGCTTCTAAACTAGTATTGGTTAAGATCTCCCTGCCAATATTTAAACTATAAGTTTTACCTTTTAGATCTGCACCACCATCTTCACCATTCCACTTAAACTGCTTAGCAAAGAGTTTTGTGCCTGGAATATAAGGGATTTGTGTACCAAACTCAAACTCATGGCCACCAAGTGCTGTTTCTTGCACGCCATTCTCTCCAGTCAACGCATTACTTAATCCGTAATACTTATTGGCATTAAATTCAACTAGTGACGATCTTAACTCTGCACCAACACTTGCTCTTCTGTGATCGTATGGAAATTCATAATCGTAAAATACATTAATACCAGATAACCACTTCTCATCGTCTGATAGATGACGATAACCCAAACCAAGGTTTAATGTTTCCCTACCGTCGTTAGAGAAGATTGACCCCTGCCAAAAAGTTGTATGCTTCAAGTTATCTGATTCTGTAATAGGTTGAGTAGTTAGAATACTAAATGTTGGTTTTTTACCCTCAAACCCTTCAATGGTTACTTCGGTTCTATCAACCAACGACTCTAAAGAGGTCTCAACAAAATCATTGGTGAGACTTTTTGCTTTATCAACAACCGAGTTTTTCAGATTGTTTAAATCATTTGCTGATGCACTGAGTGATAAACCGATTGTAGTTGTTAGTATTGCGCTAACCAATGTTGTTTTGATGTTTGACATATATATACCAATATAATAGGTTATTTTGAGATATTATACGCTTAATAACTACCTATAGATATTTTTATAGTTCAAAATAATATTATATTTACCTATCTATGGGCAGTTATTGTGAATGATGTAATAAGTGACAAAACACTTAAAAAGTGTACATTTAATAATATCTATGAACATTAGAAGATAGCGTAAAGTTAGAAATATGTCGCAAATGCGTTTAGCAATGGAAATGGGGCATAAATCTGTGGGGCTTGTGTCATTTGCCGAGGCAGGAATCAACAACAAACACTTCAACATTGAGCATTTAGCGACCATTGCTAAAATTTTAGATATTTCAATTCTTGAATTATTTGATGGCGTTGATAAAATCCTTAAAAAATCAGTTTAAAAATTTGGCAAATAATGCAAATGGCTGAAAAATCAGCAAAAATAACGCCAATATCGTAGGTGCAAGCCTTGCTTGCACCTTAAAAACCCATAAAACCCCTATTTTGATATAGAAAAATATCTTTTTTAATAGGTTATAGGCCTTGCCTATAACACAGGTTAAAAATTTCAGAAATTTTAAGAATGATGCTAAAGACGCTTGTAAATGTCTTTTCTGTGTCCGATTTTTACTATTAAGATAATTAATTCGTCACCATTAATCTCGTAAATAATTCGATAATTTCCTGATCTAACCCTATGGAAAGAATTGTTACCTTTTAGTTTGGTAATGCTTGGATTTGGCAAATTTTTGGCAAGTTGATCAATCTTGCTTTTAATTTTGACTAGATCTTGTTTTGGCAAGCGTTTTAAACTTTTTACAGCACCAGGCCTAAATTCAATCGAATAAACCACTTATTTTAAAGGCCGAGTTTCTGCCAAACTTCTTTAGCGGGTATATTGTCTCCCGCTTCAGTCAAGGCTTTTTGCGCATCCTCGATATCAATATAATCTTCAATTTTTTGCAATAGCCTAAGCTCTTCAACTGACACAATGGCAGCCACCTCTTTACCTCTGCGAGTAAGCACAACCTGTTCTGATCCATAAGAAACTTGATTAATAATATCTGCAAAATCTTTTCTTGCGTCCGCTGTTGAAATCGTATTCATTAGTTCCTCCTTATCAATATGTACCAATTGTACATTAAGTACATAATAATGTCAAAGAAACTATGCCCTAGCAACTGTTAATACATCGCAAGACTTAACCCCAGACTTAATAACCGTTTTTGCCAGCTCATTTAAGCTTGCGCCGGTTGTCATGACATCATCTACCAATAACACTTTGTTGTAGGTCATCTCTTTAGCACTAAAGGCATTTTTAATTTCGCTATGTCGCTCTTCTAAATTCAAAGTTGATAGCGCCTTGGTTGCTTTGGTGCGCTTCACACTGGTTTTATCAATCAACACATTGGTCTTTTTGGCAATTATTCTTAATAGTTCGTGCGTTTGATTGTAGCCACGTTCACGCAAACGTTGTTTGCTAAGTGGCAAAGGGATAATGGCGTCATATTCGCCATGGCTGGCAACAATATCCATGTATTTATCATAAAGCCGATGCGCAAAGAAATCGCCAATACAAAGCTGGTGATCAAACTTAAAACGTTTAATTAATTGGGTGCAACTGCCAGAATAATCATACAAGGTGTGCGCATTGGAAAATAGTGGCGAATGACTCAAGCAAGTGCCACAAAAATTCAAATCAGAGGTTAAAGCTACAGCGCATGAGCGACAACGATGACGCCCACTAACAAGACTTTGTTCACACGCTTGACAGACGCAAAATTCTGCTTGTTCAGTACAAAGCACGCAGGCTTGTTTTGGGATTAGCCTCGTGTAAAAACCCATGTTTTGGCGTCTGACATTGCTTCTTTGAATTGATACTCTTCCCAATTAAACGCTTTTAATTCTTGTGGATTTTGAATGCGATTTTTAATCATATATTGCACCATTAATCCTCGGGCTCGCTTGGCATATATGCCAATAATTTTATATTTATCGCCTTTAAATTCTTTAAAAGCAATATTAATAATTTTGGCATTTAATGCTTTTTGATCAATACCTTTAAAATACTCATTAGAAGCCAGATTGATAATCACTTCTGACTCATCTTCATTCAGCACCTGCGAGATTTTATCGCCCCAGAATTCATACAGGTTTTTTCCTTTGGGATTGTTCAGTTTAGTACCCATTTCTAGACGATAGGGAGCGATTAAGTCTAACGGTCTAACCACACCGTATAGGCCTGAGAGCATACGTAAATTATCTTGTGCAAATATCAAGTCCTTTTTGGATAAGCTCGGCGCATCAATACCATTGTACACATCTCCTTTAAAAGCTAAAAGCGCTTGCTTGGCATTGTCAAAGTCAAAGGGAGTAGAGAAATTTTGAAATCGATCATAATTTAATTTGGCTAGTTTGTCACTAATAGACATCAGCTTAGAAAGCTCGTTCTGAGTTTTTTGTTTAAGAATTTTAACGAGCGCTTCTGATTCATTCAATTGACGCGTTAGAGTGTGATCTTGTATGTCAGGTGTGGAAAAATCTTGAGTTTTAGAAGGGGAAATAACCGCTAGCATGGCTGTAATTTTTTAATTATTAATGGGTAAATATTCTACCTGATAACGTTCAGCAAATGCACTCTGACACTAGGGGATTTCAGACGATATGAATAGGTGTTTTAGTTTATAATTAAGAGATTTTTTTCGATCTTTATTTTGTAAATTTTAGCCTATGAAAACCCCATTATTACATCTACCAAAAGCTCACGGTCTCTATTCACCTAACAATGAAAAAGAGAACTGTGGTGTTGGTTTTATTGCCCATGTTAAGGGTCAGCCTTCACATCAAATTACGTTAGATGCGCTAGAAATGCTCAGCAGAATGGATCATCGTGGTGGCTGCGGTTGTGAGGCGAATACAGGCGATGGCGCGGGCATCCTAACCAATATTCCACATGACTTCTTTACGGCTGAAATTAATACTTTATTTGGAAAAACAGTTGCACAAGGTGAGTATGGCGTGGGTAATGTATTTTTGCCACAAGATAGCGCTCAACGCTCGCATTGTATGGCTTTGATGGAAGATGCTGTAACTAACGAAGGTCAACGACTGATTGGCTGGAGAGATGTGCCTGTTGACACTAAAAAGGCTGATGTTGGTGATATTGCCAGAGAATCTCAACCGATTATTAAACAATTAATTATTGGTAAAGCCAGCGATATCGACACTAAAGCGTTTGAGCGCGCCCTGTTTATTATAAGAAAGCAAACATCGCATACAATCCGTACAGACAGCTCACTATCCGAAGCGATGTTATTTTATGTCTGTAGTTTATCAACCAGCATTATTATCTACAAAGGCATGTTAATGGGCTCGCAAGTGTTGGATTTTTATGCAGATTTATCCAATCCAGAATACGCAACTTATCTGGCTATGGTGCATTCAAGATTCTCAACCAACACCTTTCCATCATGGGATCGTGCTCAGCCTTGTCGCTACATGTCGCACAATGGCGAAATCAACACACGCCAAGGTAATTTCAACTGGATGCGCGCCCGCGAAGGAACGCTTGAAAGTGAACTATTTGCAGACAGCCTAGAAAAAACATTGCCTGTTATTGAAACAGAAGTATCTGATTCAGGTAGTTTTGATAACGTGTTAGAATTTTTAATGATGAACGGTCGATCTTTGCAAGAGGCAGTACTAATGATGGTGCCTGAAGCTTGGCAAAATGACGCCAACATGAGCGATGAAAAGAAAGCGTTTTATGAATATTTCTCTAACGTTATGGAGCCTTGGGACGGTCCGGCTTCAATCGCCTTTACGGATGGTCATCAAATTGGTGCAGTGCTAGATCGAAACGGTCTACGCCCTTCACGCTACTACCTAACTCATGATGATCGCGTGATTATGGCTAGTGAGGTGGGTGTTGTGGACGTGGCAACAGACAATGTTAAAACCAAAGGTAGACTACGCCCAGGCAAAATGTTTTTGGTTGATTTTGATAAAGGCGAGCTCATTGATGATGAAGCTATTAAGGCTGACTTTGCCGCCAAAAACCCCTACCAAGAATGGCTTAACGCTCAGCAAATTCACCTATCAGACCTAGGCTGCGAAAAAGAGGCTCACGGATTTCACCCTGATTCTTTAATTCACCGTCTGCAAGCATTTGGCTATAGCACCGAAACCTTACAATTTATGCTACTACCATTGGTCAATGAATTACGCGACCCTGTTGGCTCTATGGGTAACGACTCAGCACTGGCTTGTTTATCTAGCCAATCGCGCATTATTTATGACTATTTTAAGCAATTATTCGCTCAAGTAACCAATCCAGCAATTGACTCTATTCGTGAAGAGGTAGTAATGTCATTGCGCTGTTCTATTGGTCCTGAAGGCAACCTTTTGGCCAATAATCCTAAAAATGCACACCGCTTGGTAGTAGATCATCCTATCTTAACCAATGAAGAAACAGCTGCACTTAGGCATTGTAATCACCTGGGCTGGACCAGTAAAACCATTGATATCACTTATGATATTAACGAAGACAAGAAAATTTCCACTTTGCTTGATGAAATTTGCGCCAAAGGCTCAAAAGCCATTAAAGATGGACATAGTTTAATTATCCTATCTGATCGCAATATTGGTAGTAATCGTGCCGCTATATCGAGTCTTTTAGCCTCTTCAGCATTACACCGCTATTTAGTTGCTAGCTCTGAACGAACTCAAGTAGGTATTATTGTTGAGACAGGTGAGGCTCGAGAAGTTCATCATTTCTGCCTAATGACTGGCTTTGGTGCAGATGCAATTAATCCATACCTAGCTTTTGAGGCACTTTGGCAAGCGCGTCGTGACAATATGATTGATGCCGATAGTGATGACACTATTATCGCGTCATACCGCAAAGGTGTTGCCAAAGGCATGTTGAAAGTAATGGCCAAAATGGGTATTTCTACCTTAGAGTCGTACAAAGGTGCACAAATTTTTGAAGCAGTGGGCTTAGCACCTGAAGTGATGGACAAGTGCTTCTTTGAAACCGCATCACGTATTGATGGCGTAAACTTTGACATTCTACAAGCTGAAGGTGAAAAACGCCATCATGATGCTTATAACGCTACTTCCTTAGATAACAAGGGTCAATATCACTGGCGTAGTGGCGGTGAGCAGCACATGTGGGACCCAAAAACCATTTCCAATTTACAATTAGCAGCTCGAAATAATGATGAATCTGCTTATTGGGCGTTTGCTAAGCACGCGAATGAAGAAGGTACGCGTAATTCAACCCTACGTGGGCTTATGTCATTCAAACAAGGCAATCCGATTGCCCTTGATGAGGTTGAGCCTGCCAAAGAAATTGTTAAACGTTTTGCTACAGGTGCAATGAGTTTTGGCTCAATTTCTGCTGAATCTCACGAATCATTAGCCATTGCTATGAACCGCTTAGGCGGTAAATCTAACACTGGTGAGGGTGGCGAAGATGCTAAGCGCTGGACACCAGATGCCAATGGCGATTCACGCCGAAGTGCGATTAAGCAAGTGGCTTCAGGACGTTTTGGTGTCACCATTGACTATTTAAATAACGCCGATGAAATTCAAATTAAAGTATCGCAAGGTGCTAAACCTGGTGAAGGTGGCGAATTACCAGGTTCAAAAGTTGATGAAGGTATTGCTGCCATTCGTCACTCAACACCAGGCGTGGGTCTAATTTCTCCACCACCTCATCACGATATTTATTCGATTGAAGATTTATCGCAACTTATTTTTGACTTAAAACGCTCCAATCCAGAAGCACGCATTAGTGTGAAATTAGTAGCCGAAGTTGGCGTGGGCACAATTGCAGCGGGCGTAACCAAAGCAAAATCTGATCACATCGTTATCGCTGGACATGATGGTGGTACCGGCGCATCGCCTTTAACGAGTATTAAGCATGCCGGCTTGCCATGGGAATTAGGGTTAGCTGAAACACATCAAACACTGGTGATGAACGACCTTCGTTCTCGTGTGGTTATTCAAACTGATGGCCAACTAAAAACAGGTCGTGATGTGGCTATTGGCATACTACTAGGCGCAGAAGAATTTGGTTTCTCAACCGCGCCATTAATTACTATGGGTTGTATCATGATGCGTAAGTGTCATTTAAATACTTGTCCAGTTGGTATTGCCACGCAAGACAAAGAATTGCGCAAGAAATTTACGGGTAAACCTGAGCACGTTGTTAACTACTTATTTATGGTCGCTGAAGAGTTACGCCTAATCATGGCAGAGCTTGGATTCAAAACCGTGAATGAGATGATTGGTCGCGTTGATATGCTGGAAATGAACCAAGCAATTGAGCATTGGAAACAAGACACAGTTAATTTAGATGCCTTGTTAACGCCTGCACAAAAACCACATGCAAATGCAGGCACTTACCAGACTGAAATTCAAGATCATCAACTAGAGCTACAGCTTGATAACACTTTATTTGAACAATCTAAATCAGTGGTTAACACTGACCAGCCAGTAACAATTGAAAGCAAGATTACTAACGTTGATCGTGCAGTTGGCGCGATGTTATCCTCACGCCTAGTTAAAGCGCGTGGTGGTAACACGCTCGCAGATGACAGTGTACATGTTAAATTTACAGGCTCTGCTGGCCAATCACTGGGCGCCTTTACCGCAAAAGGCGTAACTTTAGAAGTTGAAGGTGATGCTAATGATTACGTTGGTAAAGGCTTGTCAGGTGGCAAGATTATCGTTTACCCACCTAAAAATTCAACCTTTAACGCTGAAGAGGAAATCATCGCCGGTAATGTTTGTGGCTACGGCGCAACAGGTGGTGAAATCTACTTATCCGGCTGCGTATCAGAACGATTCTGTGTGCGTAACTCAGGTGTGACAGCAGTGGTCGAAGGAATAGGTGATCACGGTTGTGAGTACATGACCGGCGGTCGTGTGGCTATTTTGGGTGAGGTAGGTCGTAACTTTGGCGCAGGTATGAGCGGTGGTATTGCTTATGTTTACAACCCAAATAACACGTTTAAAGATATGGTTAATCCTGTTATGATTGACTTAGATCCAATGGACTCAGAGGCACAATCAGAACTTCAAGCATTTATCTCTCAACATGCTCAATACACAGGCTCAACAGTAGCTCAAAGAATTCTCGATCATTGGGATGAGGAAATAAAGCATTTTATTAAAGTGATGCCGAAAGATTACAAGCGGGTTCTGGCTGAAAATGCTAGCAAATAGCTAAATCAAAAAAAGGCTGCCAACTGGCAGCCCTTTTTGGCACATCTATTTTTTTAAATCGGCACAGCATCGATGACATCAGCCGCATCATCAATAGCTTCATCAATTTCTTCACCCACTACGGGCACAATTGAAATGACCGCACCGCCCACGCGCATTGGCACGGTAACAACTTTGGTTAATACGCAGCTTGATAACAATAAAGCAGAAAGAATCAGGGTTGTAAATTTAAACATGGTTATTTTCTATCCAAAATAGTAAAGTGATAAGTATGTTGATTTTTTTCATCTGGCTGATGCGACTCTCTAAAACTCTCTGAGAAATCAGATCGATCAAAATTAGGAAAATGCGCATCGCCCTCGTACTCACCTTCAATCTGAGTAATGTATAAACGATCAACACTTGGCAGCATTTGCTCATAAAAAGAAGCGCCGCCCATCACCATAACCTCCTCATCACCCTTAGCCAACTCAAGCGCTTGATCAATACTTCCGACCACCTCACAACCTTCGGCCAAAAAATTCTCATTGCGACTGATAATCACATTGCGACGATTCGGAAGCGGTCTGCCAATAGACTCATAAGTTTTTCTACCCATTAGCACTGTTTTTCCCGTGGTGGTTTTTTTAAAATAACCCAAATCAGCTGGCAGATGCCAAGGCAGCGCATTATCCTTGCCAATGAGTTGATTGTCATCCATTGCTACAATAATTGATAAGCGCATGAAAAAGCTCTAAATAACGTAAAATGGTTTCTATTTTACAAACACCCATAGCGCTCGTGTCATTAATTCTTGCTTCTTCCTCTGCTTTTCGAAAAGAACTACTAGAAAAACTCGGCTTAAGTTTTGCAACACACTCGCCTGAGATTGACGAATCAAGAAACCCTGGAGAGACACCTGAGCAACTAGTGTTTCGTTTAGCACAAGACAAAGCGCAAGCAGTCGCTAAATTTCATCAAGGCCTTATTATTGCTTCCGATCAAGTAGCCACTTTACAAGACGGTCAAGGTGCAAACGATCATGTATTGGGCAAGCCACACACACATGAGAATGCTGTTGAACAACTTAGTGAGTGCTCTGGAAGAACGGTTACATTTGTTACTAGTTTATGTCTATTAAATACAAATAACAGCAACATACAAACAGTTGTTGAAAAGTTTAAAGTGACTTTTAGAACATTAAGCTTACAGCAGATTGAGAGCTATCTAAAAAAAGAGCAGCCTTACAATTGTGCTGGTAGTTTTAAATCTGAAGGTTTAGGTATTAGTCTGTTTAGTCGCCTTGAAGGCAATGATCCTAACACACTCATTGGTCTTCCACTTATTCAACTGATCAAACTCTTAGATAACGAAGACATAGACGTTCTCAGCTCAACACTCTAGCACCATGCCTTACTTATACCCAGATAACACCCCTTTTTTAAAGTCGGGCTTAAAAACTTATTGGGGTTCTTTATATGGCAGTGCTGATGCACTAGCGCTAGTCGAACATATTCAAAAAACACCTCAAGTCGTTTTATTGATTGCAAATGATATCGCCCATCAAGATACTCTGTATCAATCTCTAAATTTTTATAATGACACACTCGATATCCTCAAATTTGATAACTGGGAAGTATTACCCTATGATCAATTTTCGCCGCATCCAGATATCATCTCAAATCGCCTCACCACACTCTCAAAACTTAGGCAACTACATAACGGCATTGTAATCGTCACTTTAGAAACGCTATTCTCTCATTTGTGTCCAATTGAGTTTAGTGAAAAATACAGCTTTGATCTCAAAGTTGGCGATGAAATTGACCCTGCAACGCTTAGTGAAAAACTACTAAAAATTGGCTACAACCGTGTCACTACTGTCATGGAGCATGGTGAATTTAATATTCGCGGCTCATTAATTGACTTGTACCCAATGGGTGCAAACAAACCCTATCGAATTGACTTATTTGATCAAGACATAGAAACCATTCGCACTTTTGACACTTCAACCCAGCGCAGTGAATCACAGGTAGATGCTATTGCACTCTTGCCAGCACGCGAATTTGCCACTGATCAGGCCAGTATTGATTTATTTAAACAAAACTACGTACAAACTTTTGGCGAGCAGGGCTTTATTTATCATGAAATTAGCGAAGGTCGTCTGCCAGGTGGTATTGAATTTTATTTACCCTTATTTTTTAATACCACCAATACACTATTTGACTACCTGCCCAGCACAATAACGATTGCAACTGCTGTTGGATTCTCTGCGTTAGTTGATCAAACTTATGCAGATATCCAGTCCCGATTTGCTCACGCTCAGCAAGATCTAGACCGTCCGCCGCTAGCTATTAATCGTGTTTTTTTAAGCAAAGATAGTTTTTTTTCTACTATCAAAAAACACCCACAACTCATCATCAGCCCTTCAAAACTCGAGGATAAATCTGGGCATCTGAATTTCACGTCAAAACTTCTGCCGCCACTACGCATTGACCCGCAAGCCAAAAACCCGCTGTCCAAATTATCAAGTTTTATATCGCGCTTTAAACAGAAAATACTCATCGTCTGCGAATCTCAAGGCAGACAAAGCGTCTTAGAAGAGTTGCTAAAAAATCATCATCTTGAAGCGCAAAACGTCAAAAATTGGGCGCATTTTGTTGCCAATGACGCACTGCTCAATATCACCCACCAGCCACTATCTCAAGGTTTGCTAGTTCGCGAACTGGCCGTGATTACTGAGGATAATTTATTTGGCCAAGAAGTGGTGCAGCAACAGCGCAGGCGTCGTGCAAAACACAAAGATTTCGACGAAGCAATTAAAAGTCTGGTCGAGATTAAAATAGGCGACCCAATTGTGCATGAAAACTACGGCGTGGGTCGCTATCTAGGCCTAAAGACACAAACCTATGATGCTCAATCTCAAGACTTTTTACAATTAGAATATGCAGGTGGCGCCAAACTAATGGTACCAATGACCTCATTGAATCTAATTTCTCGCTATTCCGGTGCTTCGCCTGATAGTGCACCATTGCATAAATTGGGCACGCCACAGTGGAGTAAGGCCAAACAAAAAGCCGGCGAAGCCTTGCACGACGTGGCTGCTGAACTCTTAGAAATATACGCCAAGCGCGAGTCACAAACTGGTTTTGCTTTTCCAGAACCAAATGACGCCTATTCTTCTTTTGTATCGAGTTTTGCTTTTGAAGAAACGCCTGACCAACTTAAAACTATGGGCGAAGTATTAGCTGACATGCGCTCACATAAACCGATGGATCGCTTGGTGTGTGGTGATGTCGGCTTTGGAAAAACAGAAATTGCTATGCGTGCTGCATTCTTAGCTGTGGAAGCTGGCAAACAGGTAGCCATTCTTGTACCTACCACACTGTTGGCTAACCAACACCACCAATCATTTGTTGATCGCTTTAGCGATTACCCAGTAGAAATTGCCGCACTTTCACGCTTTCAAACGCCAAAAGAACAAAAACTCATTATCGAAAAACTCAATACGGGACAAGTTGATATTGTTGTTGGTACGCATAAAATTATTCAAGCTAGTATTAAGTATAAAAATCTAGGGTTAGTCATTATCGATGAAGAGCATCGTTTTGGTGTTAAGCAAAAAGAAGCTTTGAAGAAGCTTCGTGGACAGAGTGACATTCTCACCATGACAGCTACACCGATTCCGCGTACTTTAAACATGGCTCTCGGTTCACTAAGAGAATTATCTATTATTGCCACACCACCCGCCAAACGCAGTGCCATTCAAACCTTTGTGCAAGAATGGAAAGATGAAAATATCAAAGAAGCCATTACGCGTGAACTGCACCGAGGCGGTCAGATTTTCGTTTTACATAATGATATTGACTCGATTGATAATATGGCGCAAAGCTTGTCAGAGCTTATGCCGAATGTAGCTGTGCGGATCGCTCACGGACAAATGCCGACCCGAGAGTTGGAGCATATTATGAGTGATTTTTACCATGCGCGCTTCCAAATTTTGGTGTGTACTACCATCATTGAAACGGGTATCGATATTCCTAATGCCAACACCATTATCATCAATAACGCCCAAAATTTTGGCTTGGCACAACTCCATCAGTTGCGTGGTCGCGTTGGCAGGTCACACCATCGAGCTTACGCCTATCTGGTGATTAAATCTCATCAATCACTGTCCAAAGATGCTAAAAAACGCCTTGACGCAATCGAGTCTTTAGAAGAGTTAGGCGCAGGCTTTATGCTGGCCAACCACGATTTGGAAATTCGTGGTGCAGGTGATTTGCTCGGTGATAATCAATCTGGAAAAATTAGCGAGATTGGCTTTAATCTTTACCATGATTTACTCAAACGCACGATTGAGGCAATGCGTGCAGGGCGAAAAATTAATATCGATGATCCAATTAATCATGAAATTCAAATTGACTGCGGACTACCCTCAATCATTCCTCAAAGTTATTTAGAGGATGTGCATGAGCGCTTAGTCTTGTATAAACGCATTGCCAGTTGTAAAACTAACAACGAATTGAAAGAGTTACAAATTGAAATGGTGGACCGCTTTGGCTTATTGCCAGATTCCACCAAACATTTATTTGCCAATACGCGACTCAAACTTTTTTGCGAAAAAATCGGAATTAATGAAATTAGCCTTTATGATGACAAAGCCATTATTACTTTTGGCTCTAAAAACACCATAGAACCGATAAAAATCATCCAATTAATCCAAAAACAGCCTAAAAACTATCAGTTAAAGGGTCAAAATCAGTTAATTGTCAAAGAAACTATGCCTGAAGACATCAGGCGCATTGAGCTGATCGAAAATTTACTAAAAAAGCTAAATTAGCTTTTCTTTGATTAATGTTGGTTCAAAAATTTTCAGTGCGATATAAATAAACACAATGCCACCAAAAATGTCACTGGCTGCATATGACTGAATAAATAATACTGGATCTGGAATTAGTTTTCCTTGCATTGGATAGACCAATACTTTGGCAAACGTTGCAATTTATGAAGCAAGAATATAATATGTGAATAATTCGCTTTACCCGAATCAAAAAAAGTAGACAAATGAAAAGCTCGCATAATTAATATAGAGACAAGTACCATCGCAAAGGCTATCGCATTAAACCACAGAAACTACTTCATCGTTTTTCTAGCAATTTGGACAATTTAACCGCTGCATAAATAAAGACAAAGCCCCCAAGAATATCGCCAATTAGGTAGGTCGATATAAAATCAACCACCTTAATATCTTCCTGTAAAATGCCATAAAACAAAGAGAATTTACCCAACGTATTAAGCAGTGCTGCTAGTATGACAACAAACATCACATGACGATAGTTGATTTCTTTACCCTCAAAAAATTCTGACAAGCCAAAAGATTTCATCATTTGAATGGCGACAATTGGCGCCAACGAACCAATAATAACGTGGCCCGAAAAACCAGAAAAGCCATTACCAAACCAGTTGTTCCATAACGTATATCCAATTAATGTATTAGCCAATGCAACGCCTGGCAATACACCATAGCCGAATAACAAATAAGACAAAATCGCCGCACCTAGAGGCAAAAACAGAAGATTGCCATTTGAGAAATCAATATGCCCCATCCCTTCAACCAACAATAACGACACAACGACCAGTACAAAGGTTATAAAATTATGTTGCAATAATAGCATTCATTAAATAATAAGCTAAAAACCGTCTATTATACTGAACTATAAAACAACAAAAAAGGGGGTATTAGCCCGCTTGCTCTTGGGTTATCCTTTGACTAGTGTTGTAAACAATGAATAAACAATTAACAGCGTCGTCATGATATTGGCTGCAATATAATGAGTTATGAGGCCAGCCTTTGTAAGGCTACAACATCACTTTTAGGTCTAAAACTACCAACTCAAAGGACAAAATCAGTTAATTGTGAATAACTATACAACTAAAGAATTGGGCTCGAAAATTGACTAAAAAAGCTAAATTAGCTTATGTTTTACTAATTGTGGGGTAAAAAACTTAAAGACAATATAAATAAAGACAAAGCCACCCAAGATATCACCCGCTAAATAGTTTTGTATAAATTGAACGGGATCTATAGCTTGACCATTCAAATCGGTTACTTTGTTCAGATAGATAAATAACTTAAACAGTGTATTGATCAGTGACGATAATATCACCAAAAACAAAACATGTCCAAATTGGACCTTCATGCCATCATTAAAAAAATTAGATAAACGAAAAAATTGCATAATTAAGATGGCCAACATCGGTGCCAAAGCGCCCACTAAAGAGCCTAACGGGCCATAGATAGGATTGACATTCCAAAAATCATACAACAAAAATCCGCTCAGTAACGATCCTAATAGTACGCCAGGAAAGGCCCAAAATCCGAACAACAAAAACGCTAGAACTTTTGCACCCATGGGTAGCCACAGGTAATTTCCAAGAGCGATATCTACCCCGCTCAACCAGGCCATCAAGAATGAGGTGGCGAAAACAACTAAGGCAATAAGAACATTGGTGATGAGCACGCACAAATCCTACGGGAAAAATCACTCAAATTATACCAACCAATCAACTTGATTTTTGTGGCAAAAACCCCTTAAAAAATCGGCACTATAACATGCAAAGTTAAGTAAATAACTAACAGACTGCCCAATACGTCACCAGTAATATAATGAGTAATAAAGGTCACAGCGTCGATATTAAGAGTGAGGTCTTGTGTGTAAACAAAAAACTTTAATAGTGCACTGATGACCGATGAAAATACAATTAAAAACAGCACATGTCGGAAATCAACTTGACCTAGATTGGCAAAATTACTCACCCGAGTG
>JAHZJR010000052.1 GCA_022600805.1 Pseudomonadota bacterium | reverse complement strand
TGGACACTAAAGAGTTAGCTGAAAAGGTGCTAGACTTGCTTAACCAAGGTGGTGACTTTAATCAGTTGGCAGCGCAATATTCTCAAGATACAGGTTCTAAAGACTCAGGAGGTGATTTGGGTTTATTTGGTCGTGGGGTGATGGTTGATGCTTTTGAAAAGGCTGTGTTTGCCATGCAAGAAGGACAATTGAGTGAGTTAGTAAAGTCTGATTTTGGCTATCATATTATTAAACTTAACAAGATCCAAGCGGGCTCGGTAAAACCTTTTACAGAAGTCAAGTCAGAGTTAACACAACTTTACACTGAATCTAAAGCACAAAAAGATCTTTATAATTTAACCGAGCAAATGGCTAATTTGGCTTATGAGTCAAATCTAGAGGAAGTAGCCAACCAAATGGCTTTAAAGATTCATACCAGTGATTTTTTCACCAGAGCAAGCACTCAGCTTGATGCTAAGATTGTTGCCGCTGCATTTAGTGATGTTGTCTTAAATAAGGGTGAAAATTCTGAAGTTTTGGAGTTAGATAAAGATCGTTTTGTAGTCGTGCGTTTAAAAGATAAATTAGCACAGCGTCAAAAAACATTTGATGAGGTAAAAGGTGAGATAAATACACATTTAACACGCTTATTAGCCAAGACTTTTGTTGATAATATTGCGGCTCAAATTGCTGCTTCTGCGAAAGCTGGAGATGACCAATCTGTTGAACAGTTGTTAGACAAGAATTCTCTTAAATGGGTGTCTGTTGACTGGGTCAAACGTGATACAACTCAAACAGATGTTGCAATTGTGAATAAAGTTTTCGCCCTATCAAAGCCGGCATCTGAGTCTGTTTTTAGTGCCCAAAGTCTAGATGCAAGACATGCGTTAGTTATTAATTTAACAGGGGTTAAGGTGTCAGAATCTAAAACCTCTACAGCCAATCTTGAAGCTGTGTTGTTAGGCTTTGAGTCAAATGAAGTGTTTGTTAACATTTTGCAGACTTTGCGCGCGCAAGCTGAGATTAAGGTCTTTAATTCAAAATTATAATCCTTAACTGATATTGTAAAGTTTTAGCTGTTTATTTAGTATACTGTCCTCATATTTTTCAGGATAAGGGGTACTATGCTGCTTAGATTTTTACAGACTGCTGTAGTGTCGTGGGTTATTTTTCCAGCTTTTGCCTACTCATTGGTTATCCCATCGCCCTTGGTTAATGCCGACTGGGTAAGTGAAAATAGCGAAGATCTTGTGATATTAGATGTACGTAAAGATCTTGACAGCTTTTCGAAACAAGGCCATATTCCTGGTGCTAATCTTGTTAATACTAAAGATATAAGATCAACACGCACTATTAATGATGTTGAATTGACACGTATGAGGCCTGCTCAAGCTGATTTTGAGCGTTTTATGTCGGCACATGGTGTTAGTAACAACTCTATTGTGCTGATTACTCATCAAGGCAAAACCCCTGGAGATGTTGCTGGCGCAGCTCGTTTGTATTGGCAAATGAAATATTATGGCTTTTCACAAGTTGCGATGCTGGACGGGGGTAACGCTGCCTGGACTGCAAGCATGGAAGAGCTAACCAAGGAATCTACCAAGGTTAAAAGTACGCAGTTTAATTTTAAAGGTGATACTAATAATAAAATTTTAGCCACTATTGAAGCGGTTAAATTAGCGATACTTGATCCTCAGGTTCAGCTGGTTGACACCAGAAGTTTGCGTTTTCATGTGGGTTTGGAGCGTAGGGATTATGTCTATGATTTAGGTCATATTCCCAGCTCTAAAGTTTTCCCTTATAAATTTTTACATCCGTTAAAAGGCGTGATGGTTTTTCCAACTAAGGCGCAGATTAAAACTCGATTTCAGGCGCTCAATATTAACCCAAATGCTCCTATTATTTTGTATTGCAATAGTGCTTATGAATGCTCATCAGTTTGGTTTAGTTTGCACGAGATTTATGGCAACCATATGGTTCAGGTTTATGATGGATCGCTTCATCAATGGACAAAAAATCCCGATAATCCGATGACGATTAATTTAGCACAATAAATCTATTTTCTCTTGATGTAAATCAATTTTTTTATAGGGCTAGTATATTAGAATATGCTTATAAAAAAATAATGAGAGAAATGTCGTGAAATCAAAGAAATTATTGATTGTTTTATTGCTGCCTTGGTTAAGCTTTGCTGGCGGACAAGAAATTTATTCTGAAAATTGTGAAAAATGCCATGGATTTTCTCAACAAGGTTCTTTAGGGTTGCCCTTGTATCGTTCAACCATCGCCAATCATTCAGATGATTACCTTAAAAAAACCATTAAATATGGTCGTCCTGGAAGAATCATGCCAAGCTTTAACCTTTCAAATGCGCAAATGACCAAGTTGATTCGTTTCTTGCGCGCTGGTGTTAAAGCGCCTCAATATAGTCAAGCAGTCATAGCAGGTGATGCAAATGCGGGCAAGTATACTTATGAGCAATATTGTCAGCGTTGTCATGGCGCCCAATTAGAAGGTGGCGAAGGTACAGGTAAAAACTTCTCGTGGCAAAAAGATAGAGAGGTTTCTCCACCGGCACTTGCCAATCAAGGGTTTTTGCATGCTGCTGAAGATCAGATGATTAAGCGCATTATTATGAAAGGCATCAAAGATACTGAGATGATGTCGTTTGAAAAAGAGTTTAACTTTACCGATAAAATGGCTAATGATTTAGTGGCCTATATCCGCTCTCATGAAAAACCAATGGAGCAGAAGCTTGAACCAAGCGCTGCTAAAGAGCCATTGGTGTTTGTCTACGAAAGTGCTAATGATTTAGGTACAACTGTTGATAGATTGCGAGATTCTGCCGCCGCTTATAATTTTAGAGTGTACCCATCTAGAACTTTGTTTGAAGGTTTGGGTGGCATTGCTGGTGATGATGAAAAACAAGTGGTTATTCGTTTTTGTAATTTTAAAAACATGCAAAAATTCTTAAAGCTTGACCCAAGATTAGGCGTTATTCTGCCTTGTCGTGTCACCGCTATAGAAGACGAGAGTGGTCAAGTTAAAGTTTATTTAGAAAACTATATGCATGCTGTTGAACGTTTTAATAATGAACAAATTTCTATTGATGCGCAAGAGTTAATTAACAACATGAAAGAAATGGTTGAGGAGGCAGTATGGTAGTCAGAGTAATAGCTTTATGTGTTTTAATGGTTACATCAAGTGTTTTTGCTGCTCACAGTGAGTTGTTGATTGAACGAGTAAATGCTAAATTTTCTTATACTTGGTTAGCACTTGATAAAACTCTCAAGGCGCATAAATATAAAGCAGCCTACCTTCAACGTTGTGATTTTGCTTTAAATGAGCGCCATTATAAGTCAGATAAATACCGCATTCTTTTCTTTGGCAAGTATGACGAAATGAAGCGTATGACAAACAAGTACCCAGAGTTGGCGCCATTTATTCCATTAAAGATAACTGTAATGGAAGAGGGTGCGCATTCATTGATTATTGCCACGCCACCAATTACACTATTGCCACTGGTTAAGACTGATGAAGATAGAATGACCATTTTCCGCTGGAATGAAGATATGAAGAGCATACTGGATCAAGTTAGAAGTCAGTATCAGTAATTAAAAAAAATGCCTTGAAATTCAAGGCATTTTTTGACTGTTTAATGGTTGGCTGATTATTCAGGGCCTTTATCATAAAAGCTATAGCCTGAATCGATATAAGTCACTTCACCAGTAATGCCTGAGGCTAAATCAGAGCATAAAAAGGCAGCCGCATTACCAACCTCTTCTGTTGTAACCGTGCGTTTTAGGGCTGATGAGTCAGCGGCGTAATCAAGCAATTTGCCAAAGTCTTTAATGCCTGAGGCAGCCAAGGTTTTAATTGGCCCTGCTGATACTGCATTGACGCGAATGCCACGTTCAGGGCCTAAGCTTGCAGCCATATAACGCACGTTTGCTTCTAATGAGGCTTTAGCAACGCCCATCACGTTATAGTTAGGAATTGCACGAATTGCACCTAGATAGCTAACAGTTAATAGAGCACCATTGTCATTTAGCATTGAGCCTGCACCTTTAGCAAGTGCTGTAAAACTGTATGAGCTAATATCGTGAGCAGTTGCAAAGTTTTCACGTGTTGTGGCCTCAACATAATTACCGTCCAATGCTTCACGAGGTGCAAAGGCAACTGAATGCACAATAATGTCAACATTATCCCAATGTTGTTTAAGCTCAGTAAACGTCTTTTCAATGCCTTCGTCTGTTGCTACGTCACATTCAATCACAATATTAGAGTTACAAACTTCAGCGCATTTATCAACACGTTTTTTTAATTTTTCATTCTGATAAGTCAGTGCAATTTCACACCCTTGTTTTGCCATTGCTTCAGCAATTCCCCAGGCGATAGAGCGATTAGAAGCAACGCCAACAACCAGTGCTTTCTTTCCAGTCATGAAACCCATAAATTCCCCATTTTGTGATTTATAAAAGCCTAAATTATAACCTACACAACCCCTATAATAATCAACTGTTTTTGCTAATTATTATTTTATAAATGCTAGATATTTTTCTAACCCCAATTCGTGCTTTTAAAATGCGATATATTCCTTTGCTTTTGATTTATTTTGCTTACGGAAGTAGTGCTTTTGTGGGTATTGCCCAGCAGTTTTGGGTTAAAGAGGCGTTGGACATGACAGCAGCGGATTTAGCCGAGTTAGCCATTTGGTTGACGGTACCTTGGACAGTTAAGATGATTTTTGGACAAATGGTTGATGGCATCAATATTTTTGGTTCCAACCGTAAATCTTACGTCTATATTGGCGCGCTACTCATTACGATTAGTTCGTTGATGATGATTGCTGTGGTAGGTGATTACGCCATTGTTGAAAACTACCCCAAAAAAACAATTTATATCTTTGCCAGTGTTATTGCTGTCGTTGGTTTTGTAATGCAGGATGTAGTAGCCGACACCATGACTACTGAAGTTCATGATAAAAATCAATCTGAAGAAGAGATTCATCATGAACTTGCTAGTATTCAGGTGTTGGCACGTTTGTCATTAGGTTTTGCTATTTTTATCACTGGTTGGATTGGCGGTGAATTGGCCGATGTATTTCAGGATAACCGTGAAGTGGTATTTCAAATCGCACTATTTGTCCCACTATTATCCATCTTGGGTGTGACCCTGGTTAAGCTTAACCCTGTGCCAGTTTCTGCAGTCAATAAGCATATATTGTATGGCGGCTTACTGTTTGCCGTGTTTGTAGTGAGCATGGGTTATAACGACGTACCTTATTCCCAAGAAATCGTCTTTGTTATTTCGCTTTCAGTGGTGTTGTATTTCCTGTCAGATTTAATCAATGATTTAGACGCAAATACCATTCGCCATATCAAAATGGCAATGATTATTATTTTTGTTTATCGCGCCATGCCTTCAGTTGGCGCAGGATTGAGCTGGTGGCAGATTGATGTGCTTGGCTTTGATGAGTCTTTCTTTGCAAAATTATCCGCTATTGGTGGTGGTATTGCTTTGGCTGGTATGTGGTTTTCAGCTAAATTTATCATCAAACGTGATATTGCTGAAGTACTGATCTTCTTAACCATTATTGGTACATTACTTTCTATGCCAATTGTTGCTATGTATTATGATATTCATACCATGCTAGGCTTTGATGCACGCACAGTTGCTTTGGTGGATACGGCGATGGCTTCTCCTTTTGATTATATTGCCCAAGTGCTTATGTTAACGTTGGTGGCTATTTACGCCCCAGAAGGCAAAAAAGGTACTTGGTTTGCACTCATGGCAAGTTTGATGAATATTGCCTTAAGTGCTGGCGGTTTGCTGACAAAATATTTAAATAAAGTGTTTGTGGTGAGTCGTGAAGTGGTTACCGATGGCGTGGTGACAACCGCACAAAATTACACAGAGCTGGGTAGCTTGCTTTGGGTAGTAATCATTATTGGATTTGTTGTGCCAATTGTAACCATCATTAAATACAATCCAAGTAAGGCATGAAGCATATAAAGTGGTTTTTTCTAGTGTTGTTATTGGTAGTTATTGACCAGTTAACTAAGCTTTTGGTATATGGTTATTTAAAACCACATGAGACTTTTGAAATTACCAGTTTTTTAAGCATTACTCATGTGCATAATTATGGCGCTGCCTTTAGTTTTTTGGCCAATGAAGATGGTTGGCAGCAATATTTTTTAGTAACCATTTCATCAGTGGCTAGTTTGGCAATTGTGATTTGGATGGTTAAAACAAGCCGAGGTCAAGTATTCAAGCTTGTTGCGCTTAGTCTTATCCTCTCAGGCGCCATTGGTAATTTAATTGATCGAGCTGTGCTTGGCTTTGTGATTGATTTTATTGATTTGCATTACCAAGATTTTTATTGGCCGGTATTTAATGTGGCGGATGTGGTCATTACTCTTGGTGTTATTTTATTGATTCTAGTGGATTTATACGATGAAAAACAAACAAAAAACAAGTGATTGCTTGATTATTGGCGGGGGTGTGATAGGCATGATGAATGCTAGAGAGCTTGCTTTAGCTGGTGCCAAGGTTACTTTAATTGACCAGCAGGCTTGTGCTAAAGAATCCTCTTGGGCAGGTGGTGGTATCATCTCTCCACTTTATCCTTGGAAATATGATGATTTAACCAACGAATTAAGCTTAGCTTCTCAGGCTGTGTATGAACAATTATGCGCTCAAATTTTAGAGGATACCGGGCTTGATCCAGAGTATTTAAGGTCTGGTTTGTTGATGATGGATGAGTACAATTCGAATGAGGCAAAATCCTGGATGGTTCGCCATGGTTTAAATTATCGCTCGCATTCAGGTGGCGCTTTGTTTGATAGTATTGCTCAAGTGCGTAATCCACGTTTGCTTAAAGCGCTTAAGGCTGATATTATTCAAAAAGGGGTTAAGATTATTGAACAAGTAAAAATTGAAAAATTATTCACCCAACATCATAAAGCCTTAGGTGTTGCGAGCAGTAATCAGACATATTTGGCCGATTATGTTGTGGCTTGTTCGGGCGCTTGGAGTTCTCAATGGTTAGCGCTAAAAGAAGAAATATTTCCGATGAAAGGGCAAATGATTGTACTTAAATCCAAACCAGACGTGGTTGAGCATATTGTGCTTGATCAAGGGCTGTATATTATTCCTCGTAAAGATGGGCATATTTTGGTAGGGTCAACCATGCAAAATGTTGGTTTTGATCGCTCTACAGATGAGCAGACTCGTCATGCTTTACATGAGTTTGCCACGCAAAAATTTGATGCACTTGCAAATGCCAAAGTTGAACATCATTGGTCTGGCTTTAGGCCAGCGAGCAAATCTGCTAAAGTGATGTTGGGCAAGCACGATCAATTTGATAATGTCTTTTTAAACACGGGTCATTTTCGTAATGGTCTTAATACAGCGCCGGAAAGTGCTAAAAGAGTTACCCAGCTTATTACTCATGATGCCTAGACTAGTATTTTTAATCTTAATATTAATGGCTAGTATGGTGAATGCTAAGCTTTTTAAGGTTTCTGATCGAGGCTTGATTTTAAGTAATACTTCCGTTGAACATCGATGCGTCTTAGACGATCAGTCAAAATTGGTTTGGGAGGTAAAGCTTAGTGCTAAAGGCCTGCAAAATACCCAAAATACCTACACTTGGTTTGATGGAAAAACGGGCACTAAAAATGGTGATTATTCACATAATTGTCACTGGGCTGAGTCTTGCAATACGCAAGCGTACGTTCAAGCCATTGGCGGTATTAATCTTTGTCAACAAACAAAATGGCGTCTGCCAACACAAGCAGAACTTAAAACTTTACTCGTATATGGTGATAATGATTTACTCATTGATCAGCAGTTTTTTCCAAACACTCAATTAAAATCTTATTGGAGCTCTAATCAGTTAAACGATCATATCGCTGTTGATGTACCCTTTTATTATGGCGGTAGTGAGAGTTCAGATAAATCATTTGACGCCTACGTACGCTTAGTGAGCGATGCTAACTAGAGCGTTCGACCAAGCGTTATTTGAGTCTTACTCAGACGATATCCCTACTTTTTTAAAGAAAATATACGCCGCGCGTGGTGTGAGCGAATCGCAATTATCGCTAGGCTTGGCCAACCTGCTTACGCCTAAATTTGACCAACTAGATCAAGCACTGGCATTATTGGAATCAGCGCTTGTTGAACAAAAACGCATTTTAATTGTGGGTGATTTTGATTGTGACGGCGCAACTGCCTCAGTGGTGGCGGTTAAATCGCTGCGAATGATGGGTGCAAAATATGTTGATTTTTTAGTGCCTAATCGCTTTGAGCATGGTTACGGATTGAGTCCTGAGATTGTGACTTTGGCTATCAAAGAAAAACAGCCTGATTTGATTATTACGGTTGATAATGGTATTTCTAGTTTTGATGGTGCCAAATTAGCCAAAGAAAACAATATTCAAGTTATTATCACCGATCATCACCTGCCGAGCGAGACCTTGCCAGAGGCTGATGCAATCATCAATCCCAATCTTAAAAGTTGTGAGTTTTTAAGTAAAAATTTGGCCGGTGTTGGTGTGTGTTTTTATTTGTTCTCAGCACTTAAAACCCATCTTAATAAAGCCCAATATTTTTCTAAAAATAACATTCCCTTACCGGACCTACGCACTGTGCTAGATTTGGTTGCATTGGGCACAGTGGCTGATGTGGTTAAGCTTGATCAAAATAATCGAATTTTAATTGACCAAGGTATTAAGCGCATTCAGCAAAAACTGTGTTCGCTAGGTATTTTGGCGCTATTGGAAATTGCCAATCGTCCTGTGCAGAGCTTGCAAGCCAGTGACCTAGGTTTTGCTGTTGGTCCAAGGCTTAATGCCGCAGGGCGTTTGAGTGATATCTCGCGCGGTATTAAATGTTTGTTGACCGATGATATTAATGACGCTCGGCGTTATGCTCAAGAGCTAGAGGCGTTTAATCAAAAGCGTAAAGAAGAGCAAGCTCGCATTCAAGATCAGGCGCAAGCAATTGTTGATGAGCAAGACGTCAGCGAAGGTAAGTTTGCCTTAAGCTTGTTTGATCCGTCGTGGCATGAAGGTATTGTCGGCATTGTTGCGGGCAAACTTAAAGAGGATTACCACTGTCCCGTAGCTGTATTTGCTAAATCTGGCGATTTTCTAAAAGGCTCTATTCGCTCCATTCCTAGTGTGCATATTAAAGATTTGCTAGATTTGGTTGATCGTGAAAATCCAGGTTTAATCTTAAAATTTGGTGGTCATGCCATGGCCGCTGGCCTGAGTATTAAAGCAGAAAATTTCTGGTCGTTTAAGCGCGCTTTTAATGACGCGATCAAACGCCACCTTAATAATGAAATCCCCAAGGTTGAACTACTCACTGACGGTCAGCTTGAAGCATTCGATATTTCGCTTAATAATGCTGAAATTTTAAAAGCTGCAGGGCCTTGGGGTCAAGGATTTGAGGAGCCAATTTTTTATGGTAATTTTGAAATTGTTGATCAAAAAGTGGTGGGTGAAAAGCACCTTAAGTGCCGTCTTAAACTTAACAGCGATAGTCAAGTGCACGACGCCATTGCTTTTTTTCAAACGCCACTTGAATCAACCCAAGCCAAGGTGGCTTACAAACTCTCAATAAATAGTTGGCGTGGCAATACATCACTACAACTCATGGTTGAGCAGATTGAGTCGCTATAAAAATTTCCGAAATTTTGCTTGCAGTCTATCGCAGGGTGAAAATTATTCTATTCAGGCGTCTTTTTATTGATAAAAATAGCACTGTATCAAGGTAAAATAGACGCTTTTATTTTTTGATATTTTTATCATGCCGATAATCACTCTTCCTGACGGAACTGAAAAATCTTTTGATCAAGCATTAAGCGTATTTGAAGTTGCTAAATCTATTGGCTCGGGTTTGGCTAAAGCAACCCTTGCGGGTAAGGTAAATGGCGAACTGGTGGATGCATCATTTGTGATTGAGTCAGATGCCAGTGTTTCTATTGTTACCGCAAAAGATGAAGAAGGTCTTGAGGTAATTCGTCACTCTAGCGCGCACCTTTTGGCACAAGCCACACAGATGCTTTATCCGGACGCGCAGGTAACTATTGGTCCAGTTATTAACGATGGTTTTTTCTATGACTTTGCTTACAAAGATGGATTTTCTGAAGATGATCTAGCGAAGATTGAAAAAAATATGAAAAAGCTGGTGAAGCAAAGTCTTAAGATTGAGCGCAGTGAAATGGGTCGCGATGAGGCAGTTGAGTTTTTTAAAGCCAAAGGCGAGCATTATAAAGCTGAGATTATTGAATCTATTCCTGCCGATCAAACTTTGTCTTTGTACAAGCAGGGTGATTTTATTGATTTGTGCCGTGGCCCGCACGTACCTTCAACCTCAAGACTGAAAGCTTTCAAGCTAATGAAGCTTGCTGGTGCATACTGGCGTGGTGATTCTAACAATGAAATGCTACAGCGTGTGTACGGTACCGCTTGGGCAACCAAAGAAGATTTGGATGCGCACCTTCATCGCTTAGAAGAAGCTGAAAAGCGCGATCACCGAAAAATCGGAAAAACTCAAGATTTGTTTCATATGCAAGAAGAAGCACCTGGCATGGTGTTTTGGCATGAAAAAGGCTGGACTTTATACCAAATCGTTGAGCAATATATGCGCTCAGTATTTAGAGATAATAATTACAAAGAAGTGCACACCCCTCAGTTAATTGACAGAACACTTTGGGAAAAATCAGGCCATTGGGATAAATTTGGTGATGCGATGTTTACCACTAATAGTGAAAATCGTGATTATGCAGTGAAGCCAATGAATTGCCCAGCACACATTCAGATTTTTAATCAAGGGTTAAAGTCTTATCGTGATTTGCCACTGCGTTTGGCAGAGTTTGGCTCTTGCCACCGCAATGAGCCATCAGGCACGTTGCACGGCATTATGCGTGTGCGAAATTTTGTACAAGATGATGGGCATATTTTTGTAACCGCTGATCAAATCCAATCAGAAGTGTCTGAATTTATTGATTTAACCTTTAAGGTATACAAGCATTTTGGTTTTGACAATGTTGATATTAAACTTTCCACTCGCCCTGAAAAGCGTGTAGGTTCGGATGAAGTGTGGGATCGTGCTGAAGCGGCACTTGCTGAGGCGCTAGATGCAAAAGGTATTAAGTGGGCATTGCAAGAAGGCGAAGGCGCTTTTTATGGTCCAAAGATTGAATTTGTACTTAAAGATTGTCTAGATCGAGAGTGGCAGTGTGGTACCCTGCAAGTTGATTTCTCAATGCCTGAGCGTCTTGACGCGACTTATATTGCTGAAGATAACTCTAAACAAACACCCGTTATGTTGCACCGTGCGATTGTTGGATCGTTAGAGCGTTTTGTCGGTATTTTGATTGAACATTACGAGGGTGCATTCCCTTCATGGCTGGCGCCAATTCAAGCGGTTGTGCTGAATATTTCTGAAAAACAGCTTGATTTTGTTAAAGATGTTAACAAAAAGTTAAAAAAACAAGGGCTTAGAGTGATTTCAGACTTGCGTAATGAGAAGATAGGCTTTAAAATACGCGAGCATTCTATGCAACGTTATCCCTATATTTTAGTTGTGGGCAAACGTGAGATGGAAAATAACGAAATTTCAGTACGACAACGTGGCGGTGAAGACTTAGGTTCTATGTCAATCGAAGCGTTTGTAGAGCTAGTCAATAAAGAAACATTAGAGGGATAATTATTAATAAACCAAGCACTAAAAACAAAACTCGAGTTAACGACTATATTAGAGTTTCAGAAGTTCGATTAATTGATGCGCAAGGTGAACAAGTTGGTATTGTTAATACCAATGAAGCCAGAGACAGAGCAAAAGAGGTTGGTTTAGATTTGGTAGAGGTGTCACCTAATGCGGTCCCACCTGTTTGCAAAATCATGGATTTTGGTAAATATCTTTATGAGATAAAGCAGCAAAAGAAAGAAGCTAAAAAGAAACAAAAGAAAACTCAAGTTAAAACCATTAAATATCGCCCAGGCACTGAAGAAGGCGACTACCAAATTAAATTTAGAAATTTGGTTAAATTTTTAGATAATGGTGACAAGGTTAAGGTGAGTATTTGGTTCCGTGGTCGCGAAATGCAGCACAGAGAACTAGGCATGGAAATGTTAGATAGAATTGAGAAAGATACAGAAGAATTTGCCAATGTAGAACAAAAGGCAAAGATGGAGGGTCGTCAGCTAGGCATGATGCTGGCACCCAAATCAAAGAAGAAGTAACAATGTACTAAATGATACTGCGTTATTCAGTCTTTACCGTACCTAGATGTACTGTTCAAGACTGAATGCCTTGTCTAATTTGTACCTCATTACTTCTTCAGTTTTATAATAAGTTATTCATACGAATAACAAATATGTCCAAAGGACAAGGAGAAAATTATGCCGAAGTTAAAAACAAATAGAGGTGCTGCGAAGCGCTTCAAGAAAACCGCCAAAGGTGGTTACAAGTGTAAACACTCTCACTTGCGTCATATCTTGACTAAAAAGAGTACTTCAAGAAAACGTGGTTTACGTTCACCTGATACAGTAGAGAAGGTAGATGTACCAATGGTTCGTAGAATGTTACCGTATAGTTAAGGAGAAAAATAATGGCAAGAGTATCAAGAGGTGTGCAAGCGCACGCGAAACACAAGAAAATTTTAAAGAAAGCTAAAGGCTATTACGGCGCACGTTCAAAAGTATATCGTGTTGCTAAGCAAGCGGTTATTAAAGCGGGTCAATATGCATACCGTGATCGTCGTCAAAAGCGTCGTCAATTCCGTAGACTTTGGATTGTTCGTATTAATGCAGAAGCTCGTAATTGTGGTTTAAGCTATTCAAGATTAATTGACGGCATGAACAAAGCAGGTATCGAGATTGATCGTAAAGTTTTATCAGATATTGCAATTTTTGATAAAGCCGCATTCGCCAAGATTGCGGATCAAGCAAAAGAGGCCATAGCTAAAGCAGCTAAATAAACCTCAACTAAAGCCATGATTTATCATGGCTTTTTTCATACCAAATTATAAAATTTTAAATGATTAATACAATTCTTGAAAAAGCTAAGTTAGCTATCAATGATGCACAGGATCTAAAAGCATTAGACGAGATTAGGGTTACTTTTCTGGGTAAGAAAGGTGAATTAACCGCCTTATTAAAAGGCTTAGGAAAGCTCTCAAAAGAAGAGCGACCTAAAATGGGTGAGGCCATTAATCAGGCTAAGGCTGATGTGCAAGTACATCTAACCGATAGAAAAAATCATTTAGAAACGATTGAATTAGAAAAACGGCTATTAGAAGAGCAAGTAGATGTCTCTTTGCCTGGCAGAAATGCTGAAATGGGCGGCTTGCATCCGGTTACCATTACCCTTAAACGCATTCAATCATTGTTTGCGAAAAACGGTTTTGAAGTGGCTACCGGTCCAGAAATTGAAGATGATTTTCATAATTTCACCGCACTTAATATTCCTGAGCATCACCCGGCTCGCGCCATGCATGACACGTTCTATTTCAGTGAAAATACCGTATTAAGAACACACACTTCTCCGGTGCAAATTCGCACACTTGAAAAACAAGATCCACCATTGCGTGTTATTGCACCTGGTCGCGTGTATCGTTGTGATTCAGATATTACTCATACGCCAATGTTTCATCAGGTGGAAGGTTTGATTGTTGACAAGCAGGCAAACTTTGCTCAATTAAAAGGCTTACTGATTGACTTTTTGCGCGCTTACTTTGAGAAAGAAGATTTACAAGTGCGCTTTCGCCCTTCATATTTTCCGTTTACCGAGCCTTCTGCTGAAGCAGATATTGAATGTGTGATTTGTGGCGGTGAAGGTTGTCGTGTTTGTAAAAAGACCGGCTGGCTAGAAGTGCTAGGTTGTGGTGTGGTTCACCCTAACGTGTTAAATTCAGTGAATGTGGATTCTGAGGAATATACAGGTCTTGCATTTGGCATGGGTGTTGAACGCCTTGCTATGTTGCGCTACGGGGTTAACGATCTTCGATTATTCTTTGAAAACGATGTGCGTTTTCTAAAACAATTTAAATAAGCATATGAATATTTCAACATCATGGTTACGTGAGTGGATTTCCCCCGTTGTTACTGACGAGGTATTGGCTGAACAATTAACAATGGCAGGTTTGGAAGTTGACGGTATC